>NZ_JAJCHF010000079.1:0-213 GCF_020554365.1 Streptococcus sp. 210928-DFI.4.42 | reverse complement strand
ATTGGATAGCACAATATAAGAAAAACGGGTATACTATTGTTGAGAAAACAAGAGGAAGGATACCTAAAATGGGACGTAAGCCAAAGAAGAAACCCGAAGAGATGACAGAACTAGAACGTCTTCAAGCAGAAAATGAGTACTTGAGAGCGGAGAATGCGGTTCTAAAAAAGTTGAGAGAACTCCGATTGAGGGACGAAAAAGAGCAAGAAGAAA
>NZ_JAJCHF010000078.1:0-229 GCF_020554365.1 Streptococcus sp. 210928-DFI.4.42 | reverse complement strand
AAAACCTGTTTACGACCATCACAAACGTGAACTTTGATGATGATACGATCCGCGCACGAATTGAGGCAACGCTTGAGACCAAAGCGCTTCTCGCTCAGCTTGCCGACTGCTCCGCTCTGCCGGAGGCCGCCCTCTGGAACGGCACAACCGATGAGTTTGCCGCAAAAGCAGTAACCGTCGGCGTACTTTCCACGGAAAATGAGGACATCCGCTCTTTACGCGAGCTCAT
>NZ_JAJCHF010000077.1:0-238 GCF_020554365.1 Streptococcus sp. 210928-DFI.4.42 | reverse complement strand
ACCGCGTCCGCGCCGTGCTGATCCATCAGCGGGATGGGCTCCAGGACGTTGCCCAGGTGCTTGCTCATCTTGCGCCCGTCGTCGGCCAGGATGTGGCCCAGGCACACGACGTTGCGGTAGGAGGACTGCTCGAACACCAGCGTCCCGATGGCCATGAGGGAGTAGAACCAGCCGCGGGTCTGGTCGATGGCCTCGCAGATGAAGTCCGCCGGGTAGCGCTCTGCGAACACCTCCTCCG
>NZ_JAJCHF010000076.1:0-242 GCF_020554365.1 Streptococcus sp. 210928-DFI.4.42 | reverse complement strand
GGTAAAAAAGGATTTTGTAAAGAAAAAAATCCAAATTGGCAAGGAGGTATAACTGAGGCAAATTGGGATTTAAGACGTACTACAGAATATCTCGAATGGAGAAGAAGCGTTTTAAAACGAGATAATTGGACATGCCAAATATGTTTTTATAAAGGCAATGAATTAAATGTTGATCATATTAAACCTTTTTCAAAATATAAAAAATTAAGGCTTTCTATAGATAACGGTAGAGTGCTTTGTAA
>NZ_JAJCHF010000075.1:0-244 GCF_020554365.1 Streptococcus sp. 210928-DFI.4.42 | reverse complement strand
AGTTCCATGACTTAGTTTTGAACCTAAAGTTTCAAAACTCCCGAGTGCTAGAAACAATCCTATTTCTAGCACTTTTCTCACTGCGGAAAGTTTCAGTGTATGTTTGAATGAGCCTATTGGTATGTATCATTTTTAATTATTCTGCATCACTTAGCTTGTTTTATGTAAAAAACAGTTTGTTTACATTCTAAAAGAGGCTGGGACAAAAGTCCTAGCCTCTCAATTATTTTTGGATTGTCGAGCA
>NZ_JAJCHF010000074.1:0-251 GCF_020554365.1 Streptococcus sp. 210928-DFI.4.42 | reverse complement strand
ATCTAAAGAAAGCTGTGAATAACTACGAACAAGGCTATTTGAGATTGAAATTAAACAATCTTGATGAAGCTCTTACATTCATGAATCTGTCACTGGAACAATCTTTAGAGACTGATGATGTGATTTCTCAGGCTTGTAGCTATAGAGGGTTAGGGGAAATTTATTTAGCCTTGGAAGATAAAGGATTAGCCAACACACATTTCAAACGAGCTATAGAACTTTTCGAAAGTGTTGGAGAGTTTGAAGGGATA
>NZ_JAJCHF010000073.1:0-252 GCF_020554365.1 Streptococcus sp. 210928-DFI.4.42 | reverse complement strand
ACTTTCCTTAGGTGAGTACGGACGTCAGCGAACTTCTACGAAGTTCCATGACTAAATCAAGATACAAAGGGCGTCTGCGGATAAAGTCAAAATAGGAAGTTTTACGCAGAATCTTTTGATTCTAGGATAACTTATCTTTTTGACACCATCCGTAGCCCGTGTTCAATTCGTTTTGAGCCCCTTCGCTTTTCAATTTTTGGGCTCAGGCTAAAACAGTTTCCCAAACTGTTTTACTCTCAATAATTCCGAGTG
>NZ_JAJCHF010000072.1:0-260 GCF_020554365.1 Streptococcus sp. 210928-DFI.4.42 | reverse complement strand
CTGGGAAAGCTTAGTAACTGTTGAAGAAACAGATGCAGCTGAAACACCCGTTTTATAGAAACGACCTGCAAATTCAAACATATACTTTGTATCTTCATTTGCTTCATCCCACCATGTACCATAATCTGGAACATTGGCTACTGTCTTCCCATTTTCTTCCTTTGTAGCCTTTTGATTGATTTTTAATTCAATTGTTGCACTTACAATTGGATTGTTTGCCTCGTATGATGATGTAGGTTTTTTATAATAGTCTTCTTCAT
>NZ_JAJCHF010000071.1:0-262 GCF_020554365.1 Streptococcus sp. 210928-DFI.4.42 | reverse complement strand
ATGGGAGTTAACGGGATCGAACCGCTGACCCTCTGCTTGTAAGGCAGATGCTCTCCCAGCTGAGCTAAACTCCCAAATGAGCGTTTAACTCAGCCAACGGTGAGAAACTACGTTTCTCTTATCCGCCGATTGGAATCTCGAATACCTCTCGATTCCAACTAAGCTAAACTCCCAAATGAGCCTAGTATCTACTAGGCTCAATCTCTTGCTAAGCGACTACCTTATCTCACAGGGGGCAACCCCCAACTACTTCCGGCGTTCT
>NZ_JAJCHF010000070.1:0-281 GCF_020554365.1 Streptococcus sp. 210928-DFI.4.42 | reverse complement strand
TAGTGTTGTACTGAATTTTTTCTATACTTCCATTAGCATTGGAGTGCCATTTGTAATCAAAGAGCAACTTTTATTAGATAATGCAACAGTAGGTATCCTAGAAACTATGTCTGCAGTTGGAATGTTATTAGCCAGTGTGTCTATGTCGCTACTGCCAGACAAAAATGAAACCAACACACTTCTCACTAATAGAATCCGCATCCCGCTTTTTCTTCTAACCATCGCTATCGTTGGTTTGGGTATTACATTTGCAACTACTAACACCCAAGTGATTATTTCTT
>NZ_JAJCHF010000007.1:0-85946 GCF_020554365.1 Streptococcus sp. 210928-DFI.4.42 | reverse complement strand
TCAGCGTAGTAGAGCCCACTCAACCACTGCGTCTTACTCGACAATCCAAAAACAATTGAGAGGCTAGGACTTTTGTCCCAACCTCTCTCTGTGCATTATTTCGATTTAATGTAGTTAACACCATCTGCTTTTGGCGCAACTGCTTGTCCAAAGAAGGCTGCCAAGACAACCATGGTCAAAACGTAAGGCGCAATTTGCAAGTAGATGGATGGGATCCCTTTAAGCAAAGGCAATTGATTCCCGATAACAGCCAAACTTTGAGAAGCTCCAAAGAAGAGACTAGCAAGCATGGCCCCGATTGGGTTCCATTTCCCGAAAATCATAGCCGCAAGGGCGATAAATCCAGGACCTACAATAGTCGTCACCGCGAAGTTAACAGAAACTGACTGAGCGTAAATGGCTCCTCCGATTCCTGCAAGAGCACCTGAGATCATCACTCCTAAGTAGCGCATTCTATATACATTGATTCCCAATGTATCTGCTGCTTGTGGGTGTTCACCAACTGAACGAAGACGCAATCCAAATTTCGTCTTGAACATGATAAACCAAGCAAAGAATGAAAATAGAATCGCAACCCAGCCGATGATGCTGGCATTGTTGAAGAAAATATCCCCAATGACCGGAATTTTAGATAAGACTGGAATAGATGTTTTCCCAAAGGCAACTTTGATATTATCCGTTTGCCCCTTATTGTACATCGCTTTGACAAGAAAGACTGCCAATGGAGGTGCCATCAAGTTCAATACTGTACCTGAGACGATATGGTCAGCACGGAAATGAATGGTTGCCACCGCGTGGATCAAGGAGAAGAGTACTCCAATTCCTGCAGCAACGATCAAGGACAACCATGGTGTCAAACTTCCTAACTCAGGCTCAAAAGTCAAGTTAAAGATAATACCTGAGAAGGCTCCCATAACCATGATTCCTTCCAGACCAACGTTAACAACCCCAGCGTGTTCTGAGTATGCTCCTCCGATACTTGTGAAGATCAGCGGCGCCGCATACACAATCATAGAGGAAACAAGAATACTTAAAATCGTTACAATACTCATTAGTTTGCTCCTCCTTTTTTAGCTGAACGCATCGAGATCATCTTTTCGATAATGTAGTGGGCACATACGAAGAAGATAATGGATGCTGTCACAATTTGAACGACTTCTTCAGGGATTGCAGCTGGCTTCATACCAACTCCCCCAATTTGAAGTGCACCAAACAAGAAGGCAGCAAATGGAATACCAATTGGTGAATTCATCGCAAGAAGGGCAACGGCCATTCCGTTAAATCCAACACTCATTGAGCTTGTTTGAACATAGACATTTGAGTAAATACCTAGACCTTCTGCTACCCCACCAATACCAGCAAGAGCACCAGAAATGATCATAGAAAGGATAATGGTCCGTTTTGCAGACATCCCTGCGTATTCTGCCGCATTCGCATTGAGACCAACGGCACGGATTTCAAAACCAAGTGTTGTTTTCTTCATCAAGAACCAGATGACCACCACTGCGATGATGGCAAAGAAGATCCCGATGTTCATTTGTGATTTGTCCGTCAAATTACGCAACCACTCCGTCTGGTAGACAGCGTTGGCTCCCACATCAATGGTTGAGTCCTTGTTTTTCATCAAGGAAGCTGGGAAGCTATGTATCAAGGCATTCCCACCATAGAGAACAATGTAGTTCATCATAATGGTGATGATGACCTCACTGGTTCCGAGATAGGCACGAAGGAAACCAGGAATCGCTCCAATAAATCCACCTGCAATAGCCGCAATCAAAACGGTCATCGGAATCATCAGTAAGCGAGGCATATTTGGGAAGGAGAGGGCAAACCAAGTCGCCATGATCCATCCTGCAAAAGCCTGACCAGGAAGTCCAACGTTAAAGAAGCCGGCCCGGCTAGCTACTGAAAATCCAAGAGCAACCAAAATCAGTGGCCCCATGGCACGGGAAATATTTCCCCAACTCTTAATCGAACCAAAGGCTTTCTTAAACAGCAATTCATATCCCCAAAGGGCATCATAGCTGAAGGCCCACATAATAATGGCACCTAAGACCAATCCTAAAAGGACAGACACCAATGGAACGGCAATTTGTTTTAAATTCTTATTCATTTGATGCTCCCTCCTTTACTTGTCCTCCTGCCATGAGGATTCCAAGTTCTTGCTTATTCGTTGTTTCAGGGGTTACGATCCCTTGGATCTTCCCATCATGAATAACCGCAATACGGTCAGAAACATTCAAAATTTCATCTAATTCAAAACTGACAACCAGAACGGCTTTTCCATTATCCCGTTCTTGGATCAAGCGTTTGTGGATATATTCGATCGCTCCAACGTCCAATCCACGAGTCGGCTGGCTAACGATCAAGAGATCTGGATCGCGATCGATTTCCCGAGCGATAATGGCTTTTTGCTGGTTCCCTCCAGAGAGAGCCTTAGCAGGTACCACTTCACTGGCTGCACGAACGTCAAACTCTTCCATCAACTTCTTGGCATAAGAGGTAATATTTGGATAATTCAAAATACCATTCTTGCTAAGAGGTTCTTTATAGTAGGTTTGAAGAGCCATGTTTTCAGAGATCATCATATCAAGGACCAAACCATCCCGGTGACGGTCTTCAGGGACGTGCCCTACCTTCATTTCTGTGATTTGACGTGGACGTAGTCCTACAACATCCTTGCCTTTAATCTTAATTGAACCCGATTTTACCTTCCGTAGACCTGTAATGGCTTGGATCAACTCAGACTGACCATTTCCATCAATCCCTGCGATCCCAACGACTTCACCAGCACGAAGTTCCAGTGACAAATTCTTAACAGCTGGGACACCACGGTTTTCGTTTACAACCAAGTTTTCGATCGACAAGACCACTTCTTTCGGTTGAGAAGGACCTTTTTCAGTCTTAAAGGAAACAGAACGGCCGACCATCATTTCGGCCAAGTCTTGGTTAGTAGCTCCACCAATCTCGACTGTCTCAATCGATTTACCACGACGGATAACTGTGACGCGGTCAGAAACAGCACGGATTTCATCCAACTTGTGCGTAATCAAGATAATGGATTTTCCTTCATTCGCCAAGTTCTTCATGATTGTCATCAATTCTTCGATTTCAGCTGGTGTCAACACCGCAGTTGGTTCATCGAAGATTAGGATGTCGGCTCCACGATAAAGCGTCTTTAAGATTTCCACACGTTGCTGCGCACCAACGGAAATATCCTCAACTTTAGCATTTGGATCTACTGCCAAGCCATATTTTTTAGACAAGTCAAGGATATCTTGACTGGCTTTCTTAAGGTCCAAAACACCGTGTTTAGTGGTTTCAGAACCAAGGATGATATTTTCAGCAACAGTGAAAGCTTCAACCAACATAAAGTGTTGGTGCACCATTCCAATTCCTAAAGAAGCTGCTTTTGAAGGTGAGTCTAGGTTAACAGTTTTTCCATTTACCACGATGTCTCCGCTAGTTGGTTCCAACAAACCAGCCAGCATATTCATCAGGGTAGATTTCCCTGCACCATTTTCTCCAAGAAGTGCATGGATTTCACCTTTGCGCAACTGAAGATTAATCTTGTCATTTGCTACAAAGTCACCAAATTTTTTGGTAATCTCACGCATTTCGATGACATATTCATGTGTCATGGGGGTGTTTCCTTTCAAATCTATTTTTATTTCAATAAAATCTACTAGGGTTGCTAATAGATTTTACTGAGACAAAAATGTCTCAATTTATTAAAAGGAACGGCCCTTGAAGGTCGGGCCGATCCAATCAAATATTATTTTTCAGGAACTTTAAGAGACCCGTCAAGGATTTTAGCTTTAACATCTTCGACTGCTTTTTTAGCATCTGCAGAAAGGTTGTCAGTTGTCAAATCAACTCCACCATCTTTCAAGCTATAAGTAATCACTTTACCGCCAGGGAATTTACCGTCAGCAGTTTTCTTAGCCAAGTCTTTTACAGATTCTCCGACTTTCTTCAAGCTTGAAGCCAATACAAAGTTAGATTTTTTACCATCTTTAGAAGTGTATTCACCTTCAGCTTTTTGGTCACGGTCAACACCAAGAACCCAAACTTTTTCGTCTTCATTTTTCTTCTCGTTCAAGTCTTTAGCTTCAGAGAAGACACCTGCACCAGTACCACCAGCTACTTGGTAGATAACGTCTGCACCTGCAGCGTATTGTGCAGCAGCAATTGTTTTACCTTTAGCAGAGTCACCGAACGAACCAGCGTAGTCTACTTGAACTTTGATAGATGGGTCAACAGATTTAACACCAGCTTCAAATCCAGCGCGGAAACGAGTGATAACTTCACTTTCCATACCACCTACAAAACCAACTTGTTTAGTTTTTGTAGTTTTTGCAGCAGCGATACCAGCAAGGTAACCAGCTTCGTTATCGGCATAAACAGCAGATGCTACGTTCTTTTGTCCTTCAATACGGTCATCGATGATGACATAGTTCACATCTTGGTTGTCTTTTGCAGCTTTTTTAACAGAGTCGCTCAAGGCAAAACCAACACCAAAGATCAATTTGTAGTCGTTAGAAACAGCTTCATCAAGGTTTGTCGCATATTGAGATTCATCTGTTGATTGGAAGTAGTCAAATCCGTTCCCTTTAGAAAGACCGTTTTCTTTACCCCAAGCTTGCAAACCTTCCCAAGCAGATTGGTTGAATGATTTGTCATCCACACCACCAGTATCGGTAATGATAGCAGCTTTCAAATCTGTTTTAGATTCTGAGTTAGCGCTATCTTTTTTAGACGCACGATTTCCACATGCTGCAAGTCCGATAGCAGCGACAGTTACTAGACCAAGGCCTAGCCATTGTTTCTTGTTCATTACTGAACCTCCTAAATTATTGTGCAACATTGTTGCGAAGTATTGAAAGGGTCAAAAGACCGCCTCACAGACCCATTAAGTCAAGTCTGTAAAGGAATATGGAAGTAATTCCTTGACCGTCATCACGACCGTCGATTTATCTTTAGATACTAAGGTTACAGGAAGGTCTGGCTCAAAAAATTCAGCCATGACCTGGCGACAAGCACCACATGGAGAGATGGGCTTTTCTGTTTGCCCGTAGATAATGAGCTCTTGAAACTCACGAGCTCCTTCAGAAACAGCTTTAAAAATGGCTGTCCGTTCTCCACAGTTGGTTAAACCAAAACTGGCATTTTCTATATTGACCCCTGTATAGATTTCTCCATCCTTCGTTAGCAGTACAGCTCCAATTGGGAAATGAGAGTAAGGCACATAGGCTTGTTTACTCACTTCAACTGCTAAGTTGATCAACTCAGTAGTCGCCATGAGCCACCTTTCCTTCCATGATGGCTACACCAGAAGAAGTCCCAATACGGGTCGCACCAGCTTCGATAAAAGCAAGAGCATCTTCATAAGAGCGAGCACCACCAGAAGCCTTAACACCCATGTCGGGTCCAACAGTTTGACGCATTAAGGCCACATCTTCTACCGTTGCTCCTCCAGTTGAGAAGCCAGTTGAAGTCTTCACAAAGTCTGCGCCAGCTAACTTAGCAATTTGACAAGCAACGATCTTTTCATCATCGTTTAAGAGACAAGTCTCAATGATGACTTTGACCAGCTTATCACCGCTCGCTTCGACTACCGCTTGGATATCTTCCTCAACTAGTGCTAAATTCTTAGACTTAAGAGCCCCGATATTAATGACCATGTCAATCTCATCGGCACCATTTTGAATCGCATTTTTTGTTTCACACGCTTTGACAAATGGTGTATTTGCTCCTAAAGGAAAACCAATGACGGTACAAACTTTAACGTCTGAATCGCGCAAGCCCTCAGCCGCAAAATTCACCCATGTCGGGTTCACACAGACACTCGCAAAATCATAAGCCTTGGCTTCTTCGATCAGCTTTTCGATCTGTTCTTGTTGCGCATCTGGTTTTAAAAGAGTGTGATCGATATATTTATTTAACTTCATACAATCTCCTGAGCTGCTTAAGATATTATTTCAATAATTTCTTTAACGCTTTCAGCCCTTTCTAGTATTTTAACATTTTTTTTGAATTCTGTAACTCTTTCTTGTGAATTTTTTTCATTCATGAAAATGCGAGCAATGCGTTCCCCTTTTTTGACGTGCTCTCCCACTTTTTTGTCAAACACAATCCCTGTTTCATAATCGAGGGGATCCGATTTGACAGCACGACCAGCACCCAGGCGCATAGCAAACAAACCAAACTCCATGGCAGGTAAAGCAGCAATGACGCCATCTTGGTCCGCTGTTACTTCAAGGACCTGATCCACTTTAACGGGACGATGCAAATCTTCTAAGTCTCCACCTTGAGCCACCACCATTTCTTCAAACTTCGCTAAAGCTTGACCATTGGTCAAGTGTTCAAGGATGGCTTCAATCGATTGATCTACATTGGCCAATTTCAACATGATTTGCGCTAATTCACAAATAAACTCAGTGACTTCAGCGCGCCCCTGTCCTTTCAGAATATCCAGGGCTTCCAAAATCTCTAAACGATTGCCAATACTGGTTCCCAATGGTTGGCTCATATCTGTAATGACAGCGATGGTTTTCCGACCCACTGCATTTCCAAGATCCACCATGGTACGTGCTAAGCGACGAGCATCCTCAATATTCTTCATGAAGGCACCCTCGCCTACCGTCACGTCCAAAAGAATAGCATCCGCTCCAGCAGCGATTTTCTTACTCATAACGGAGCTAGCAATCAAAGGAATGGTATCCACTGTCGCTGTCACATCACGCAGAGCATACAAAAGTTTGTCTGCTTTTACAAGTTGGTCGGATTGACCAATGACCGATAAGCCGATCTCCTGCACCTGCTGGATAAATTCCTCTTGGGTCCGTTCAATCTGGAAACCTTTAATGGATTCCAACTTATCGATGGTTCCACCCGTGTGGCCTAAGCCACGACCGCTCATTTTGGCAACCGGCACTCCGAAACTTGCAACCAAAGGCACCAAGACCAAGGTCACCTTGTCTCCGACACCACCAGTCGAATGTTTGTCCACCTTGATCCCTGGAATAGCTGACAGATCAAACTGTTGCCCCGTTTGGACCATCTTCATGGTCATATGAGAGATTTCTTCTGTCGTCATCCCCTTAAAATAAACAGCCATAGCAAAAGCTGACATTTGGTAATCCGGAACTGTTCCAGCCACATATCCCTCAATCAGCCATTCAATTTCTTCCTTGTTTAAGGCAAGACCATCTCTTTTTTTCTGAATGATATCTACTGCTCTCATGATTCTTTCTCACTTCTTAAAATATAATAGCCTTTGTCTTTTTTTACTGTCTCACAATTGCCAAACGTCTCTTCCATCTTGGCCTTAGCGCTCGGAGCTCCTTGTTTTTTCTGAATGACAATGGTCAAGTCTCCACCTGGTTTCAAATGTTCAAAACTACCGGTGATCACTTGGTGGACCACTTTCTTACCAGCTCGGATCGGCGGATTACTGATTACATGGTCAAAGACCCCTTCGACTGCTTCATAGACATCCGAAGAAAAGATCTGAACTTCCACGCCGTTTCGGCTAGCATTTTTCTTAGCCAAGTCTAGTGCCCTCTCATTGACATCGACCATGGTCACGGCGACTCCCTGGGCTTTAGCTAGAGAGAGGCCAATTGGACCATAGCCACAGCCAACATCGAGGACACTTTCCCCTTCTTGAAAATCCAGGGTTGATAAGAGCACCTGGCTTCCATAGTCAATCATTTTTTTACTAAAGACGCCGGCGTCCGTATAAAAATTCATCTTTTGTCCCAATAAAACAACAGCCAGATCATGAATATCATGGGCTGCATCTGGGTTTACATCGAAATACATTTTACTCATAAGGTTATTTTATCATAATTCACTCCTTTTTTAAATCGTTTACATGACCTCTAAAAATTGGTATACTAAAGACTACAATAGGAGTGACATATGGACAAAGAATTTCTACATTTTGAAAAAATTAATCGGGAAACCTGGCAAAATTTGCACCGCAAAACCACCCCACCACTCTCTCAAACAGAGCTCAATTCTATTAAAAGTTTTAACGACCGCATCAACCTCCAAGATGTACGTGACGTCTACCTGCCTTTGACAAACCTTATAGGCATCTACAAGCGTTCCAAAGAAGATTTGGCCTTCTCAAAAGGTATTTTTCTTCAAAAAACGAGTGAGCGCCAACCCTTTGTCATTGGTGTTTCAGGAAGCGTAGCGGTTGGAAAATCTACCACTAGCCGTTTACTTCAAATCCTGCTGTCACGAACCTTCGAAGGCTCGACTGTAGAGTTGGTAACAACGGATGGTTTTCTCTATCCAAATGCTATCTTAAAAGAACAAGAGATCCTCAATCGAAAAGGATTTCCGGAAAGCTATGATATGGAATTGCTCCTTGATTTTCTTAATCAAATCAAAAACAACAAGAGCGTAGAAATCCCCGTCTATTCCCACGAAATATACGATATTGTCCCAGATGAGAAGCAAACGATTTTACCGGCTGATTTTGTCATTGTCGAAGGGATCAATGTCTTTCAAAATCCGCAAAATGACAGTCTCTATATGACCGATTTCTTTGATTTTTCGATCTATGTGGATGCTGCAGTTGATGATATCGAATCTTGGTATCTCGATCGCTTCCAAAAACTTCTTGCATTAGCTCAGAATGATCCCAATAACTACTACTATCGATTTACAGAGCAACCCCTAGAAGAAGTTTTAAGCATGGCCCATCAGGTCTGGGAATCCATTAATTTAGTCAACTTGCAACATTACATCCAACCAACCAGAAACCGAGCTGATCTGATTCTCCATAAGGCAACCAACCATGAAATCGACGAAATTTATCTCAAACGCTAGAGAAAATGGCCTGTTAACGGTACTTTTTTAAGGAAAAGCTATTTTAGGCTTGTCAAATCTTAACTTTTCATATATAATGAGATAGTTAGATTATCAATGGAGGTGAATAACTTGGCAAACATTAAATCAGCTATCAAACGCGCTGAATTGAACGTTAAACAAAACGAAAAAAACTCAGCTCAAAAATCAGCTATGCGTACTGCAATCAAAGCTTTTGAAGCAAACCCATCTGAAGAACTTTACCGCGCTGCTAGCTCAGCTATCGATAAAGCAGAAACTAAAGGTTTGATCCACAAGAACAAAGCTAGCCGTGATAAAGCACGTCTTGCAGCGAAACTTGGTTAATCAAGAACAGCATAAAAATCAAGCTCTCCGGAGCTTTTTTTGTGCCTAATTTTTTGAGAGGTGCTTATGAAAATCGTTATTATCGGCTATTCTGGCTCAGGTAAATCCACCTTGGCTGAAAACTTAGCTCGCTACTACTCCATTCCCAAGCTCCACATGGATACCCTTCAATTTCAACCGGGCTGGATAGACAGTGACCGGGATACGATGGAAGGTGAGATGAGACAGTTTCTCAGCGATCATAAAGACTGGGTCATTGATGGCAATTACTCTTGGTGCTGCTATGAGGAGAGAATGGAGCAAGCCGACCAGATCATCTTACTCAACTTCTCTCGTTGGAACTGCCTCTATAGAGGGTGGAAACGATACCGCCGTTATAAAGGCCGAGTCCGTGAGAGTATGGCAGCAGGCTGCCCTGAACGCTTTGACTGGGAATTCATCCGTTGGATTCTTTGGGACGGACGAACAAAAACTGCCAGAGAAAGGTATCAAAACATCCACTCCACCTACCCCGAAAAATTTATCTCTCTCAAGAACCAAAAAGAGCTGGATGAGTTTCTAAAAAACATACAATAAAAAGGTTGGAGATTTTAACCCAAACCTAAGATTGTAGACAAAGTCATATTAAAAACTTTCCTTAGGTGAGTACGGACGTCAGCGAACTTCTACGAAGTTCCATGACTAATTATTGAGCCTAAGGTCTCAATAATTCCGAGTGCCTGAAACTGTATTGTTTCAGGCACTTTTCTCACAGCGGAAAGTTTCAATATTTTCTTGATCCAATCTAAAAATTGGAACTCAATTTTATTTCTTAGCAGGATCGCTTAATTTATTTTACTTTAAAGTAGTTTGTCTACATTTTAAGGTTGGGATATCAACCCCAACCTTTTCTTATTTATCAACGTAATCGCCACCGGTGAAGCCATAGTATTCTTCCAGACTCAAACCTGAGTCAGCGATATCTTGTGCTTCTTTTCCGATATAGCGGAGATGCCAGCTTTCAGGCATGTAGCCTGTCACTTTTTCTTTACCTTCTTGGTAACGAACCACAAATCCATATTTAGCTGCGTTCTTGAGCAACCACTTACTTGGTCCAGGTTCTGTCACCAGATTCCCACTGGTATCGATCAAATCAAAGGTCAAACCTGTCTGGTGTTCACTATAACCTGGTCTAGCAGAATAACGATCTGCGGCCTCCTGACCATCTTGATTGACATAGTTTTGGTAGAGGCCAACTTGGGTGTCGTAGCTACGAAAACCACTATATTGGTCACTGATCGGATAACCTTCTGCCTGCATGGCTGCGATCAATTCATGAAGGGCTGAAACAGCTTCAGGATCTTCCCCTGGGTTAAAGTCAGGCGACAAGGGATAATGTTTGTTGGCGATCATGACCTCACCATATTTCCCTTTGACACTATAGTAGGAACCATTATAGCTCACACCAGAATCCACTTTCACATCTGACTTACCAGCTTTTGACGACTCTTCTTTGCCAGTTTCTTTTGACGTATCCTTTGCAGAAGACGTTTCTTTGGAAGACTTGGTTTGCGTTTGTTTGCTTTCTTCTTTTGCAGAAGATTTAGAACTAGTGGATTGAGATTGGGAGCAAGCTGTCAGGGTTAACAAGGCAACTGTCACTAAAGTTAATTTGGAAAATCTTGCTTTCATGGGGAATCTCCTATGATTCTTTTGTTACGACAATATCCGTAATCACATAACTTGCACCTACTTTTTTCAAGGTGTAGGTCTTGTACTTGCGGTTTTGTGAATCTGGATGGCTATCTGTATAATGCACGGTAAAGTCTTCATAAGTCTTGATCGTCACCACACCATTTTCTTCCGTGACACTTTGAATGTCCAAAGCTCCTGGAGTATAGTAGTCAATTTTAGCCTTTCGAACACCATCACCAGTTGTGAACTCAACCATGTCCTTGTAAGCTTGACTTTGTGTGTCATAGTATTTAGAGTAGGTGTTATTTCGGTTTGAAACGGAGCTAAAGACAGCGTCGCGGTACTCTTTCAAGAATTCTTCCGCCAAGGTCCGATTTTGTTCTTCTTTGGCAGCTTGCGCTTTCTTAGCATCTTGTGCACTCTTGATGCGTTTTAGGGTATCTTTGGCTAGTTTAAGTTCGATCGGATCGTTCTCACCCTCTTCAATCGTCACCTTAGCCTTCTCAGTTGTATAGGTTTCCCCATTCATGTTGAAGACAGCATGTACTTCAATTTCTTGATAAGGGATGCTATCTACTTCAAAGGTCGTGCTGGTTCCGACTTCTTTGCCGTTAACCACAACCTTCACATCCGTTGGGTTTTCAACTTCATCTGGGAACTCAACTTCTAAATTGCGTTTTTCAGAATTCAACTGCAATTCTAAGTTATTCTTGGTTGCTTTTTTAGGATTGAGATGGATCTTAGAAGTAACATTTCCGACCTCTGTTTTAGCAGTCAATTCCATTTCTTTTGTATTGTAATGGAAAGAACCAAGGTCTGTCACTGCATCTTTCTTCAAGGTCACCGTTTTATTGGCAGCCACTTTGAGTTTGGCTTGGTCCAAATTGGTCTTGACCTTGACTTGTACTGGATAGCTGGCTACACGGTATTCTTGGAAGATCCCAAATTTCTTGTCCGCTTTTTCCAAACCAAAAATTTTGTTTCCAGATTTATCCGTATAGCTGCCCTCTCCACCATTATCAATGATCTTGTTCAACTCTGTGCCGATATCGACCCCTTGATCTTCCATGCTGGTAATAAAGCTTTCGGCTTCATCCTTCGTCCATTTATCGTTATCGGTTGAAAGCAGGTCTGCTGCCTCGCGATAATCCTTGGTGTCCACTGCCTTAATGAATTTATCTGCAGTCACTTCGACACGTGTTGTAGACTGGAAGTAAAAGAAGGCTGCCACCAAAGCGATCACAAGGACTGCAATAGCAGAAATAATTCCAATTTTCTTCTTGGAAATTTTCTTTCCACCCTTCGTTTTAGGGGCCTTTTGTTTTTTCTGAGCTGGACCTGCTTCTGTGACATTTGGACCAGCAAAGATCTGCGTTTGCTCAGCAGCAAGTGGAGCCGTATACTCTTGAGTTGGCTGTTGAGGTACATATTCCTGTGTTACTTCTGTTGCATCTAGGGTCGCAAATTCTGCTTCAGGTACAGGTCCTACAAAAAACTCAAAGTTTTGACTTTTAGCCGCGGTAAATTCTTCTGCACTTGGCTTGCGCCCATAGGTTTCTTCAAAATGTTGCAACCAAGCCTGACGAGCTGCTAGAAGTGGATCAACATTCTTCACTTCTTCAACTGGTTCAAACACTGGTTCCTCAACAGTAGCGACTTCCTCTGCCGGGGCATTCCCTGCGATAGACTGAATTTGTTTCAAATCAAATCCACAAGCTTTCCCAGCCATAAACTCTTCTGGTGACGGTTTGCGACCAATCACTTTTTCAAATAATTCAACCCATTTCTTTTGCATGGATCTCTTCTCCCTCATTATAAAATAGGGAAAGTGGGTTCCCCCACCTTCCGTTTTGTGATATTGTTAGAATCCAAAGTTAGAGAAATTTGGAGCACTTGGAATAAATCCTACGGCTACTTGTTCTAAAATACGAGCATTCACATAAATGACAAAGATGGCAATGAGAAGCAAGACAACAGATGATGCTACTAGAAGCAAGAATTTATCTGCTTTAAAGCTTGTCTTGTTCAATCCTTGATGAACGACGTAGCATGTTCCAACAAAGAACAAGAAGAAAATAAGGAAGTTTACAAAGCCATAAAATTCATAAACTTTTACAAGACCTACTAGGAAAGCAAGAAGGGCAAGTGGCAAAGTGTAAACAGACAAACGTCCAAACTCTTCAAATGAACGACCGTAACTGTATTCCTTATCTTGAAGAACCACACGACGAACAAAGAATCCAGCTACTTGGAAGGCGTAAACGCTAAAGAATAGGGAAATCAATGTCAACATAAAGGCACGGAAATCCATTCCATAACCGCCTGTAAATCCACTAGCTGTGAAGAAAGTTGATAGGGTCAAGACAAAGGCAGTTAAGACATACTGTAAAATTCCGTTAAGAGCTTTTGGATTTTCTACAGCTGTTGGACGTTTCAAAGCTGAAAGGAACCAATTCCAGTAACCCCCAACGGCTACACCAAATTGACTTGGTTGGGCAGGATAAGCTTGTCCTGGTTGACCTTGGTAAGGAGCTTGTTGATAAGCTGCTTGAGTAGGTTGTTGGTAGGTTTGTTGTGGAGCTTGTTGGAAAGCAGGTCCATTCGCTGGAGCAGCTTGAGGGGCAGGCTCTTGAACTGGAGCTGCGACTGGTTCTTCAACAGGGGCAGTTGGCGCTGCGACAAAGTCTGGAGCTTGAGGAGCTGCTACTGGTTCTTCAACAGGGGCAGTTGGTGCTGCGACAAACTCTGGGGCTTGTGGCGCTGCGACTGGTTCTTCAACAGGGGCAGTTGGCGCTGCAACAAACTCTGGGGCTTGTGGAGCTGCTACTGGTTCTTCAACAGGGGCAGTTGGTGCTGCGACAAATTCTGGAGCTTGTGGGGTTTCTGGAACCACTACTTCTTCTTGAAATTCTCCTGCAGCCAGTGCTTGAGCAATTTCTTCTGCACTAGCAGAACGACCATTTACGGCTTCGAAATAATCCAGCCAATCTTGTTTTGACATAATGAATCTCCTTAACTATTGTTTATACTAGGGTATTATACAAAATTTCTGAACCATTTTCAATGAAAGACTGGAAAATCCCTGCAAGATCTTTTGAAAAACATACAAATTCTCTTTATTTTTAAAAACTAATAAAAAACGCCTCTTTTCAGAGGTCGTTTGATTAAGATTCAAATGCATCCATGCCACCTTGGACGTTGGTCACATCATAGCCCTCTTCTGCCAAAAATTGGCAGGCGCGAGCCGAGCGTCGACCTGACTTGCAGATGACATAATAGGCTTGCTCCTTGTCTAGTTCTGCGTACTGTTCTGCTATCACTGATAAGGGAAGCAAGGTCACTCCATCCAGATGGAGGGCATCATATTCCTCCTGCTCACGGACGTCGAGGACTTGGATTTCTCCCGCCTGGTACTTTGCTAAAAAGTCATTAAATGGTATTTCTTTCATGATTTCTCCTATAGGGTAGTTTATGGAAGGGTTAGAATTTCATAGTTAAAGCCAATTGATTCTAAAAAGCGAAATAGATCTTGGGTTTTGATAAAGATTGTCTTTTCATTGGTGTTCGGATGGAAGGTCATGATCTCTTCTGACAGAATGTCCTGATCGAAATAGACGAGAATATCTTTTTCTTCATTGTTTAACAGGCCAAATGGGGATACTGTCCCAGCTGGTAATTGCATTTTTTCTGCCAGAGATTCAGTTGAAGCCATACGGATCCGATTGGCTCCTACTTGGTCTTTGAAATCCTCCATATCCAAGCGTTTCTGGTCATCCATGATGAGCAGATAGTACTGGGTTTTCTTTTTGTTGGTCAAAAACATGGACTTTGTCCGGACCCCTTCTAGACCTTCAATATAGGAATCGGCCTGCTCAGTCGTGAAGGCGGGTGGGTGTTCGACCACATCGTAGGTGATTCCCAACTCTTGCAACTTTTTAGCCACTTGTTGATAAGCTTCCATAGTCTTTCTCCTTTATCGATGAAGAATCTTTTGCACCAATGTTTGCAATTCTGGGACCACTTCTGCCTCAAACCAAGGATTTTTAGCCATCCAGATTTGATTGCGAGGAGAAGGGTGAACGAGTGGAAAATAGGTTGGCAAATAGTCTTTAAAATGGTGGACCCGTTCGGTTACCTTGCCGCTAACCTTCTCATGAAGGTAGTAGGCTTGGGCATATTGTCCAATCAAGAGGGTCAACTCAATATCCGGACACTCCTTGAGGAGTTGAGGGTGCCACTTTTCCGCAAAGCCTTTGCGAGGGGGAAGGTCACCAGATTTTCCATGCCCTGGGAAATAAAAGTCCATGGGAATAACAGCAAACAAACCAGAGTTGTAAAAGGTGTCTTCGTCAACTCCTAACCATTCGCGCAGGCGGTCACCACTCTTATCCTTCCAGTAAATCCCAGCTTCCTCCGTCTTCATTCCTGGAGCCTGTCCAATAATATTGATACGAGCAGTTTTTGGAGCTGCAAAGAGTGGCTCAATCCCTCTATCCGTATAAGCTTTATTTTGAGGGTCTGCCATAATGGCTAGTTTAATAGTTTCAATCCTTGACATAAGTCCTCCTTCTATGGAAAAACTCAGCCAGAAAAACTGGCCGAGTAGTGGATTATTTGATTAATTCGTAGATGGCTTCCGCGTAAATAGCTGCTGCACGATAGAGATCTTCAACATCTGCGAATTCATTAGCTTGGTGCATGGTATTGACATAATCTGGGAACATAGCTCCAAAGGCAACACCACGTTTCAAGAGGCGACCAAAGGTACCACCACCGATCACTTGTTCGTGTCCTTTGAGACCAGTTTGTTTTTCATAAACACGCAAGAGAGTGGATACCAATTCATCATCCATCGGAACATAGTGAGGTGTGTGACCATGGGCTGACAAGCTCACTGTAGCCACTCCTTCGATCTTTTCAAGGATGGCTTTGATGGTTTCAGGATCTGTACCTTGAGGGTAACGGATATTGAGGGCAATAGTGTTGTCTGCTTGGCTTTCATCAAAATGGAAGACACCTGCATTCATGCTCAATGGTCCCATTTTGGCATCTGTATGGGCAATTCCTAATTTTTCACCTGCAAAATCTTCGTGAAGAAGTGAAGCTGTCACATGAAGGTAAGCCTTAGCAGCACCACCAAAATCAAATTGGTTCAACAAGAGAGCCAAGTAGGTTGCACCATTGATCCCATCTTCAGGAGTTGATCCATGAGCAGATTTCCCGACAATCGTAACGGTATAGGTTTTTTCGTCAACAGTTGAGATTTCATACTTGAGCTGGTGTTCCTTGGCAAAGGCATCTAAGAGGCCAGCAAGATCTGGTAGTTGTCCAGAAACGACTGCAGTCGCTGACTCTGGTACCATGTTTTCACGAAGGCCGCCTGTAAAGCTATGAAGATGGGCACTTCCTGTGTTGTCATTTCCAAAATGAAGGTACTCAGTGATGTTTCCTTTTTCCCCATTGATGATTGGGAATTCCGCATCTGGTGAGAAGCCAAAATCTGGCTCAGGAAGTCCGACGTGTTTGAAATAGTAATCCATGTCGCCCCAGCCTGATTCTTCATCCGTACCGACAACAAAGCGCACGCGCTTAGAAACAGGGAGTCCTAGGTCTTTAATGATCTTCAAACCATAGTAGCAGGCCATTGTAGGCCCTTTATCATCAGACGAACCACGCGCATAGAGCTTACCATCGATAATTTCTGGTTTGTAGGGATCCGTCTTCCAACCACTACCTGCAGGCACGACGTCCATATGAGCAAAGATCCCAAGCTCTTCTTCTCCTTCACCAAAGGTAAAGTGACCGGCATAATTATCGACATTCTTGGTTTCATAGCCATCACGTTTGGCAATTTCCAAGAATTTTTCAAGAGCTTTTACAGGACCAGGTCCAAAAGGATGCTCTGCATCTGCCTTGCTGTCATCGCGTTCAGAATTGATTTCCAAGAGGCTGTATAAGTCAGCCATCATCTCATCGCGACGTTTTTCTACTTCTGCTTTAAAGTCAACTGTTGTCATGAATTCCTCCTCGATCTTCTATTTGCTAATTGGCTTAGCGTTTATCAATGATTTCGTCTACTGGTAAGCGATAGCTTGGCTCTACTTTTTCAGCCGCATAGCCAACCGTAATCAAGACTTCCGGACGGAAACGCTCTTCGATATCCAAGACTTCATTGATTTTCGATTTATCAAATCCCAAGATAATATTGGTTCCAATGCCTTGGTCTGTCAAAGCAAGTACCAAGTTCATGGCCACAAGACCAGCATTCAAAGCCAAGTAATCACTTGTTTGTTGGGCATCATAGCGCGCAAATTCAGCAGGAAGATTTTGCATAAAGTATTGCAACTGTTCGTCTGTGAAGTTTTTCACCCCACCGACACGCGCAATCTTGCGAGCCCGTTTTTGCAAATCAGTATCTGTAAAGAGGGCGATGGTCACAGGTGCTTCCATGACTTGATCGTAGTTTGCACCATAGGCTAATTTTGCCAATTCAGCATTTTTTTGACGAACGACCACAAATTTCCAAGGCTGGCTATTGTGGGCACTAGGGGCCAAGGTTGCGATCTCAATAGCAGTCCGTACATCCTTTGGATCGACCGGTTGGTCAGTGAAATGCTTGATCGCATGGCGTTTTTTATTGAGCTCTAGAAATTTCATAAGCTTCTTCCTTTTCTATTTCTGTTACCTCTATTTTAACACAAAATGAAAGAGCTTGCAGGGTTTTACAGCCTAAGATTGTGAAAAAAGAAGCAGACATTTTGAAGATCCGCTTCTTTGTTATAGGTTGAATACATAAGAGACCCATCTATGATTCATTAGAAAGATTGAAATAGGCAGCTACTTCTTTGGCATAACCGTATTTCTCAATTAAGCTAGTTAGAAGCTCGATGTTATGGCCCCGATAGTTATCCTCGCGTCTCAATTCTTCGTACATCTCAATAAAGGGGAGGCCCTTGTCCTTGGCATCTTGGAGCTCTGCTTCATAGTCATAGGCCACCTTACGAAATTGCAGGTTGGTCACCCCATCTGCTTCGACATCGATTAGCGCATACTGAGCTCTGTGGTTTTGAATTGGTTCCCAGTCAAAATAAGGCATGCCAATAGTCCCCGGATTGAGGATCTGCTGACCCTGGCTGCCATAGCGAAGCAACTGCTTGTGGACATGACCGTAGATCGCCAGATCCGTCTGGTCATCCAGCAATTGGTCAAAGTTCTCCGTCGCATTAGCTGGACGCAAATCCCCACCATAATTCTTTTCTGGCAAATTGTGGGTCAGTGAAAAGCGAATGCCATTGACCTCCTTCTTCTCTACCAATGGAAGGGATCGAAGCCAATCAATTCGCTTAGGATCCAGTCCTTCCATAAGGTACTGAGTGAGGCGAAGGAGTTGGATCTCCTGCGGATCCTCAAGTCCGTACTCGCCATCCAAGGCTTCTAAGAGACAATCGTCCCAATTTCCCCGAACAGCCGCTGTGATCGGAATCGCATCCAGCAACTCAAAAAGGTCATCTCTTCCAGGCCCAGGAAGCAAAATGTCCCCTAAAAGCCAGTATTCTGTCGCGCCTTGAGCACGCGCATCCCCAATCACTGCCTCCAGGGCTGTCGTATCTCCGTGGATATCAGATAAAATAGCGATTCGATGGTTCATTTTAAACTCCTTATGATTGGTATGATTCAGAATCCTCCGCAACTTCCATCAAGGGACTTGCTTCTTCTTGCTTTCCTTGATGGAGCTTGGCTTGCACTGCCTCCGCGACTGCTCGTGGGATGCCAACCGTGACAATCTCATCTACAGTAGCTTCTTTGATCTTGGTCAGCGACTTGAAGTGCTTCATCAGCAATTGCTTGCGTTTTGGTCCCAAGCCTTCGATCCCATCCAGCTGGGAGGAGAAGGAATTCTTAGACCGAAGCTGGCGGTGGAAGGTGATGGCGAAACGGTGGACCTCATCCTGGATCCGTTGGAGGAGGAAAAATTCCTGTGAGGTGCGCGAAAGTTCAATAATTTGGAGAGGATCGCCAAAGAGCAATTCATGGGTCTGGTGCTTGTCATTCTTTTGTAGGCCTGCAATGGGAATATCCAGCCCTAACTCTTCTTGGATCACCTGTTTAGCGATATTAACCTGGCCCTGACCACCATCGATAACGATCAGATCAGGTGGCGTCAGGCCATCCCGCATAACCCGGCTGTAGCGTCTGCGAATGACCTCCCGCATGCTGGCATAGTCATCTGGTCCGACGACGGTCTTGATCTTGTACTTGCGGTAGTCCTTTTTGCTTGGCTTCCCATTGACAAAGACCACCATGGCTGAAACTGGACTGGTCCCCATGATGTTGGAGTTGTCAAAGGACTCAATGCGCACAGGAGTTGGAATTTGCAGGAGTTTTCCAAGATTTTCAATGGCACCTTGGGTCTTTTCCATGGATTTTTCAAGAAGATTGAACTTCTGCTCCAGACTGACACGCGCATTCTTGATGGCCAGATTGACCAACTGCTTCTTCTCCCCACGCTGGGGCTTGAGGACCTTGGTATCCACTAGGGCCTTGACCGCTTCCTCATCGATATCTTGAGGGATCAGGATTTCATTGGGGATCAGGTGAGATTTCTCCTGGTAAAACTGCCCCACATAGGTCAAGAAATCCTCGTCCGGATCATTGTAGTAGGGAAAGAGGTTGACGTCACGCTCGATCAGCTTGCCCTGACGGACAAAGAAGACCTGCACACACATCCAGCCCTTGTCCACGTAGTAGCCAAAGACATCCCGGTTCTGCAAATCCTTAGCCATGACCCGCTGTTTGGTCCGCAGGGTCCCGATGGCCTGGATCAGATCGCGGTACTCGGCTGCCCGCTCAAATTCCATGTTTTGCGCAGCAGTATTCATCTTGAGCTTGAGCTCATCGATAATCTTATCATCCTGCCCCTTGAGGAAATCAGAAACCTCCTGGGCCATGCCCTTGAAATAGGACTCGTCCTTGTGGCATACTGTGTGGGCCATACATTGCCCTAAATGGTAGTAAAAGCAGACCTTGGAAGGCGGATTGGTACACTTGCGGAATGGGAAAATCCGATCCAAAAGCCTCTTGATCTCATTGGCCGCTCCCACATCTGGATAGGGACCAAAATAGAGACCACCATCCTTTTTGACCTGGCGCGTGATGATGAGGCGCGGATAACGCTCATTGGTAATCTTGATGAAGGGATAGGACTTGTCGTCCTTGAGCATGATATTGTACTTGGGCTTGTTCTCCTTGATCAGGTTGATCTCAAGAAGCAAGGCCTCAATATTGGACTCGGTGACGATAAATTCAAAATCCACAATCTCAGATACCAGCGCTTCCGTCTTAGTATCATGGCTCCCTCTGAAATAGGACCTCACCCGATTGCGAAGATTTTTGGCCTTACCCACATAGATGATGGTTCCGTTCTTGTCTTTGTGAATGTAACAGCCCGGGCTCGTCGGCAAGAGCTCGAGCTTGGATTTAATCAAGTTATTCATACTCTCTATTATAGCAAAAAAGAGAGGGGTTAGCCTCTCTCTAGTATGTTTGTATTATTGTTATCCACCTTCACCAAGTAAAAAATAATTATTAAATAGTATATCAGACCCTCATCCTCACTCCTTCATCTTCACTTGCCCTTTTTCATAGCAAAAAGAGGGATCTTAAAGGATCCCCCTTTACTAGCAATCGATAAACTTTATCCTTTGAGATTAGCCATCTGGAAGATCGGAATCACATAAGGAACAATAGACATCAGGATAGTAAATAACACGAAGAACCAGAACCAGAAGGACGCGAGGGCACGCTGGAAAACTCCCGGTTGAGGTTTATTGACTTGAATATAAGCCTTGATAGCTGGCCATTTAGTCGCAAGAACCACTATCATGACAATGGAACCAATGGCTAAAACACCGATTTGGAGCCAATTCGCTAGTCCCTCGTCCACATGATAGGCCACATAATGCAAGCCTTGGGAAATCACAAAATTATTGAAAATGTGATAGAAAATAGCCCACCAGATATTGTATTCAAAGGCAATGTAGCCGAATCCTAGGCCAATAATACTTGCGAAAAAGAGCTGGTCAAAGTTGGCATGGAAGAGACCAAACAAGATAGCCGTCATGACAATGGCGAAGATCTTGCCATACCGTTCCAGGCCACGCAAGCCTGCCCCACGGAAGAAGAATTCCTCTGTGATAGGACCAAAAAAGCCAGCATACAAGAGCATGGTCCATGATCGCTCAATCGTATCACCTAGATCGGGTGTTGGAGAATGAAGGCCAATGGTCTCAAACATGCGCTCAATCACTTGTGTCATCACAGATGAAAAGACTTGAGAAAAGCCAAGAAAGGCGAGAAGGATAAAGAAGACTGAAAGAGTCATCTTACGTCCCTTGTGCTTAAGATCATATTTATAGAGGGCCTTCTTACGATAGGCATTAAAGAGAAAGAGTCCAATGGAAATAGAGATAAGGTAGGGAATACCAGCCCAAACATTCAGGGCATTGAGTTTCTCCGTTACTTGACTCGGATCTTTTCTGAGAGAGCCTGCTATGGTCAATCCAAGGAGGACTTCCCACAGGACTGTTACTAAGGTCATTACCAAGAGATAAATAGCAAGTGTCCCGGAATACCTTCCTATATCTTTTTTAGGGTCTAATAATCGGTTGTATTGGTTCATTTCTTCCTCCTAGAAAATAGATAAAAACTCGCACACATTCCTTCGTATAAGACAAAGAAAATCAAAAAGGCATGCATAAAGTAGTCTTCTGGTAATGCAAGAATAATCGAATCCACGCGCGGATCAAAGAGCCAAGTATTGTCCCCAGCAAATAAGACCTGATGAAAGAGCGTAAAGAATTGATCAAAGCCAATCATA
Source organism: Streptococcus sp. 210928-DFI.4.42 (assembly GCF_020554365.1). Taxonomy (NCBI): domain Bacteria; kingdom Bacillati; phylum Bacillota; class Bacilli; order Lactobacillales; family Streptococcaceae; genus Streptococcus; species Streptococcus sp. 210928-DFI.4.42. The sequence goes on along the minus strand of NZ_JAJCHF010000007.1, from coordinate 64,204 downwards.
ACAGCCACCACTGCAAGCACTACTGGTAAAACCATCATCCAAAAGAAGAGACTACGGTACAAGGCCAAGTAGCCTTTTTTGACAACTGTCCGCATAAACTGGATAAAACCAGGGAGTGTCACCACGAAAACGACTGTCACTAAGTGAAATAGGTACTTGACGGCCTCAAAATGGTGCAGTCCATTTTTTGAAGAGGGGAATTGAGGCATCTTCAACACCCATTGAAACGGATTGGTCAAATAGTTCATCAAAACATTAAAATTCTTCATGATGACAGATGCCGAAAAACCAGTCCGACTTTGAATCCCCAACCAATGAATCTCCATGGGATAGAGGGCCCAAGCGAGAGCAATGGTGAGAAGGATTGCAGCTGACAAGATAAAGAAAAATAGGTTAATTGATTTCAAACTTTTAAGCATCAAAATCCCACTCCGCTAGACTGGCAACAACATGTGTCGGTGCAATTGGTAAGGTTGGCACTTCTTCTGGTTTGGTAAAACCTGTCGTTACCAAAAGGGTTGGAATCCCATTGTCAATACCCGCACGAATATCTGTTAAATAATTGTCCCCAACCATAACCACTTCTTCTCTTGCAAGCCCCAGGTGTTCAATGGCCTTATCCATAATGATGGCCTTTGGTTTGCCAATGATCACAGGCTCGACCCGTGTCGCTGCTTCAACAAGGGCAATCAGAGATCCTGCACCCGGCAACAAGCCACGCTCAGTTGGGATATTGAGGTCAGGGTTGGTCCCGATAAAGTGAGCTCCCTTTTGAATCGCCAAGGTCGCAATAGCAAACTTCTCATAATCCACTTGCCAATCCAGTCCAATCACCACATAATCAGGTGCTTCTTCATCGATGATATAGCCAGCTTCTTCAATAGCATCTTTGAGCCCTGCTTCTCCGATCACATAGACTTTTTTGCCCAAGTTTTGGTCATTCATGTAGTCAATGGTCGCAAGGGTAGCTGTATAGATAGTCGAAACTGGGGTTTCAATATTGAAATGAGTGGCCAGCATATCCCGAACAGTCTCTGGTGTGCGGGTTGTGTTATTGGTGACAAAGAGATAGGGAATCTCACGCGCCTGCAATTCATGAACAAAGGCTTCCCCTTCAGGAATCCGTGATTTTCCTTTGTAAATGGTGCCATCCAAATCAATTAAATAGCCCTTGTAGTGCATTTATTCTTCCCTTTCTGTTTCCGCTTTTTCATGCAACTTCTCTGTATCGACTCGTCCACCAGACCCATACAAGAGCAAGGCTCCAGCATAGAGGACAAATTGTAAAATCAACCCTGTAAAATTGATTCCTTGACTTCCTGATTGGGTAAACAAGAAGGAAGCCACCATGAGGATCACAATGGTCAATAAGAGACCAATGACCGTCGCTTGGTCAACACTGATTTGATAAACCGTGCGTTTGGTGCTCCGGTTCCGGCCGTCTGACTTGGTTTCTGGTTGCAAATTCTCCACAAAATCAGTCACCAAGGTCGCAGCAAGGCTGACTGTTGTGCTAAAGAGCACGCCTTGAGACAAACGATGATAGAAATTAGACCAGAAAGAGCCTGATTGGCTGGTAATGCCGACCGAAAAGATCACGACAGGTAAGAGAAAGGCCAAGGTGAAATGGATCCAGACCCGATACCAACGTACATCTTCTTTCAAGAAACGGCTAAAACTCTCTAAATTCAAACGGTAGCGGAAAAATTTGTAAATTTCTTCCACCAGGATGATGCCCAAAGCACAAAGAGTCAAGAGCCAATCTCCCAACATGTACAAAGGGTTCTTTTGACGCTTTGCATAAGCCACAACCCGTTTTTGGTAGCCTGCTAGCTCTTGTTTTTTATTTTTTAATCTTCTACTTTCCATAAGTCCAACCCTTTTCTTCTACTTCTTCCCACTCAATTTCAGCTTGGGCATTGATATGTCCATCTGAGGAAATTTGGTGCTGGGTTTTCAAGCCCTCTTGTTCATATTGAGAGGTAATGACGCCTCCTGCCAGCACTTCTTTGACATATTTTAGATGAACTTTTTTAGGGACATGTTGGGTCAAGAAGTCCGCTCCCATCACCTCAAAAACCCAGTCCAAGTACTTGCTATTGTTGACATGTCCGTTCATATCCAAGTCGTAAAACCGAACCCGGTATTCTTGTTCCACGCCGCCTTCTAATTCTTTGAAACGGGGACCACGGAGCATGGTTTTTGAAAACTCTGAGTCAAAGGCATCCGTGATTTCGCTCATGACAGGATGGACCTTGCGTGTATCACGATCCATCAAGACAAAAGTCGCCACCATCTCAATGATGATATTTCCCGCTTCGTCCTTGATATTAAAGGCCCGGTAGCAGAACAGGCGATTGTGACTCTTGGCATAGGTTTCGATGGTGATCTTCTCATCAAAAACTGGGAGACGATCGATCTTCATATTGTAATCCGTGATAATCCAGACTAGATTGTAATTCTCTAAAATGTACATATCACTCATGCCCAGCTCAATCGATTGCATGCCTGATACCTGTAAAGACAGCAAGATCAATTGCGGAATTTTTATAAATCCATTGACATTGCTCATATCAAAAGGAATTTTCATGCTGTATTCAAATGTTTTTGCCATCTTCTACTCCAAAATAAACTTCTCTGCTACAGTGTCTCCTAAAAAGAGACCTTTCTTGGTCATGCGAACAATGTCCTTGTCAGGCACCAAGAGTCCCTGCTGGGTCAATTCCTCAACCACTGGTCCATATTGTTGGTCAAAATTCACACCAAACTTTTCTTCGAAACGCCTCTTGGAAACGCCTGTTTTCTTACGCAGTCCCAGAAACATCTCTTCTTCCATCATTTCAGTCTGACTCAGATGTTCTTCTTGGACACGCGCATTTCCCTTTTCAACCGCCTGCATAAAGTGACGGATAGGGCCATGATTCTTGTAGCGAACACCGTTGACATAGCCGGATGCACCAGCTCCTAAGCCATAATACTCTGCATTATCCCAATACATGAGGTTGTGGCGACTTTCAAAACCAGGCTTGGAGAAATTTGAAATTTCGTAATGCTCAAAGCCCGCTCGCTCCAACTCCTGAATGATGTATTCAAACATCTCCGCTTCTAACTCCTCCTTTGGTAGAGGAAGCTTGCCCCGTCTCATACGGTTCATAAAGACTGTGTGGTTCTCAAGAATCAAGCTATAGAGGCTCATATGAGGAATGTCGAGGGCAAGAGCCTTAGCGACATTTTCCTGGACCTGCTCCATAGTTTGCGTCGGAAGGGCATAGATGAGGTCGATCGAAATATTGTCAAAACCAGCCAGCTTCAGACGATCGATATTGTCATAGATATCCTGCTCCTGATGGCTCCGACCAATCTTTTTGAGCAAGCGATTATCAAAGGTCTGTACACCCAAAGAAACCCGATTGACCGGTGAATCCTTCAAAACAGCAATCTTATCCGGATCCAAATCACCAGGATTGGCCTCGATAGTCAACTCTTCCATCTGAGAAAGATCAAGTGACTTGGTCAGCTCCTTGAGCAGATACTCTAGCTGATCCGCAGTTAAGGCTGTCGGTGTCCCACCCCCAATATAGAGAGTCCGTAAATTTGTGATTTCTTCCCGACGAAATTCTTGGATCAAATGATCCAAATAAGCATCGACCGGTTGGTTCTTAATAAAAACCTTCGAAAAATCACAATAAAAACAAATCTGGGTACAAAATGGGATGTGGACATAAGCGGACGTTGGTTTTGTATGCATACCTTTAATTATACCATAAAATCTCCCCGAGTCCGAAAAGAAAAGGGAATAAGAAGCAAGGAATTCCTTGACAATAACGAATAAAAGGAATAGAATAAATCTAATCATATTCGGAGGTAAGGAGATATGAACAACTAAGTTTCGTTAAATAAAATACTTTATTTAGTGGACTGCTTGTTCTATCTCTTTTTGTGTACCCTCTCGCCTATTCTCCAACCATTTGTTGGCTAAATAAGGTCTTTTTCTGTTTGGGTCCACTTGAATACAGCTCTACTAAATAAGTAGAGCTGTTTTTTGTCCCAGTAGAAAGGAATCTTATGCTAAAACTATCCCACCTCATTATCCGACATACAAAAGATTTACGCGATCTGGTTCGAGATCTTTCCCTGACCATTCATGAAGGAGAAAAAGTTGCCATTATTGGCGAAGAAGGGAATGGAAAATCTTCCTTACTTCAGGTCCTCATGTCCCCAAAATCTCTACCAGATTATCTGACCATAGAAGGAGAAATCACCACTTCCTTTCACTCCTATGCCTATATTCCCCAAACTTTACCGGAAGCTTTGAAGGGAAAAACCTTGGAAGAATATTTTTTTGGAGAGGACGAGCTAGACTATACCACCCTCTACAGACTGGCAGATCAATTGCATTTTAATAGCGAGCGCTTTGCAAGCGATCAAGCTATCGGAAGTCTATCTGGAGGAGAAGCCCTCAAAGTCCAACTGCTTCACGAACTTTGTTGTCCTCATGAATTGCTATTTTTAGATGAACCTTCAAATGATCTGGATATAGAGACTCTGGACTGGCTCCAGCAGATGATCCAAACGAGCCCCCAAACCATCATATTTATTTCCCATCATGAAGATTTTTTAACTCAGACGGCGGATACCATCATTCACCTCAGACTGATTAAACACCGCAAGGAGGCTGAAACGATCGTGGAGCACCTAGGCTATCAAGACTACAGTAGCCAGAGGGAGCAACAATTCAAGCAACAGACTCAGAAAGCGGCCAACGATCAACGAGCCTACCAAAAAACAATGGAGAAGCACCGTCGCGTCCGTCAGCAAGTCCAAACTTCCTTACGAAACACCAAGGATAGCACTGCTGGACGTCTCCTGGCAAAGAAAATGAAGTCCCTCCTCTCACAAGAAAAGCGCTACGAGCGAGAATTCCAATCCATGACTTCCCAACCCTATGATGAGGAAATCATCCATCTGCATTTCCCTTCCCTCACTCCCTTGTCTCCTCAAAAACGTGTCCTTCTCTTAGATCAGGAAGAGCTCACAATTGGTGATCGTGTCCTAGTCAAGAACCTCTCCCTCACACTTCAAGGGCAGGATAAGATAGGGATTATCGGTTCCAACGGTGTTGGGAAATCCACTCTCCTAAAAATGATATGGGAAATCTTACGGAAGAATGAGAGTATCCGCACTGCCTATATGCCTCAAGATTACACTGAAGGCCTCCCTCTGACTCAGACACCCGTTCAATTCTTACAGCATACAGGCGATCGCGAAGAAATCAACACCATTCAATTGCATTTAGCCTCCCTCAACTTTACCTATTCTGAAATGCACCATCCGATCTCTGAACTTTCTGGTGGCCAGCAAGGAAAACTCTTTCTCCTACAACTAGTCCTCACAAGTCCCCAGTTTCTGCTCTTGGACGAGCCTACTCGCAATTTTTCCCCCACTTCCCAACCAGAAATTCGTCGCCTATTCGCAGACTACCCAGGTGGACTGGTTACAGTCTCCCACGATCGGACCTTCCTCAAAGAAGTCTGCCAAAAAATCTATCGTCTGACTGAACATGGCTTCGTAGAGATAGAGTCGCTCTAACGTAAAAAAGATTGGCCAAAAAACCAATCTTTTACATTGAAAATAAAGTCCTCTTAGAAACTTTCCTTAGGTGAGAACGGACGTCAGCGAACTTCTTCGAAGTTCCATGACTTAGTTTTGAACCTAAGGTTTCAAAACTCCCGAGTGCCTGAAACCATTAAGTTTCAGGCACTTTTCTCACAGCGAAAAGTTTCAATAGAGGATTGGATAACTCTGAATTTGTTAGATTTGTATAAAAGAACAGTTCGTCAACGTTCTCCAAACTTGGTTTTGACCAATTATTTTATCTAATTTCGCCCTGCCTCTTGTCCCATTTCTTGGGTGCGTTTGTAGGCAGCTTCCACACCTGCAATAATGTCGCCCCGTAGGCCGACTTGTTCTAAGCAATTGACTCCTGCGATAGTTGAGCCACCTGGGCTACAAACTGCATCCTTCAAGCTTCCAGGATGTTGTCCCGTCTCTAAGACCATACTGGCGGCCCCTTTGAAAGTCTGAGCCGCCATCTGAAGAGACTGATTACGTGGTAATCCCAAAGCTACTCCTGCATCCGCCATGGCTTCGATCATCTGATAGACAAAAGCTGGACCACAGCCTGCAACAGCAGTTGCAGGATCCATCAAATTTTCTTCGATTTCATAGAGAGCTCCTGCTCCTGCTAAGAGCTGTTTGACTTGGGCTACTTGCTGGTCTGTTACTGCTTGGGAGCGGGCCAAACTGATGACACCTTGACCAATGGCTACTGGTGTATTAGGCATGATGCGGATGAGACCCACCCGCTCATTTTTAACTACACTTGACATTTGCTCCAGTTCCAGACCTGCTGCCATAGAAACCAACAGGAGATTGGATCGTTGGCCCAAAATGACCTGGTACTCTTCAAGTAAAGGGCTGAGTTGATAGGGTTTGACACCTAAGAAGATGACCTCCGCCTCTTGAAAGACTTGTTCAAGATTAGACGCCGTTCCCCCATACTGGCTGATAAACTCTTCCACCTTTTGAGGGGAACGGTTGACCAAGAGCAGGTCTGTGTTAGCCACTTCTTTTGCGACCGCTTTGGCCAGACTAGCTCCCATATTTCCAAGACCGATAAATGCTACTTTCATGACTTACCTCACTTGACCATTTCCACTGACGATATACTTGTAACTAGTCATCTCCCGCAGTCCCATTGGTCCACGCGCATGGAGTTTTTGGGTCGAGATCCCCATTTCACAACCTAGGCCAAATTGACCCCCGTCTGTAAAGCGTGTAGATGCATTGACATAAACGGCTGCTGAATCTACTTGCTTGGTAAAATAAGCGGCTGTCTCAGGATTTTCAGTCACAATGGCATCTGAATGATGGGTGCTATGAGCTTCAATGTGGTCCACCGCTTTCTCAACTCCATCAACGACCTTGACTGCTAAAATATAATCTAAAAATTCGGTATCAAAATCCTGCTCCTGCGCCGCTGTTCCCGAAATGATTGCCTGTGCTTGCTCATCTAGGCGCAACTCAACGGATCTTTCCCGTGCATCCACTAAACGCTCTTTGACCAAAGGCAAGAAGTCAGACGCGATCGCTCGATCCACCAACAAGACCTCCATAGCATTGCAGACAGACGGCCGACTGGTCTTAGCATTTTCAATAATGGCGAGGGCTTTCTGGAAATCAGCCTCCTTGTCCACATAGACATGAACAATTCCAGTTCCTGTCTCGATCACGGGGACAATGGCATTTTCAACCACTGCTTGGATCAAGCCAGCACCACCTCGTGGAATAAGCAAGTCCAGGTAGCCCTTGGCCTTCATCATAGCAAGGCTGGAAGCTCGACTCGTATCTTGGATCAATTGGAGAAGGGCTGGATTGAGTCCGGATTCTTCCAATCCACCCTTGAGTGCGGTCACGATCGCTTGGGCAGAATGAAAAGCATCCTTTCCAGTACGAAGAACCACTGCATTTCCACTCTTGATAGCAAGCGCTGCAGCGTCTGACGTTACATTTGGACGGCTTTCATAAATGATCCCAATGACGCCCATAGCGACTCGAATCTTCTGGATTTTAAGGCCATTTTCCAAAACTTCAGTATCCAGCACTTCCCCAATCGGATCTGGCAGATCGATTAAAGCACGGATACCTTGTGCCATCCCTACAATCCGCTCTTTATCAAGAAATAGGCGATCTAGCATGACTTCAGAGATCTTCCCGCGTGCCGCTTCCATATCGATTTGATTGGCTGCTAAAATGGCTTCCGTCGCTTTCAGAAGCTGGCTGGCCATAGCTTCTAAGGCCTGATTTTTAAGAGCAGTACTGGCCGTATTGATGCTTTTCTTAGCCGATCTCGCTAAGACTAATTGTTCTTGTGTTGTTTCCATACATTTTCCTTTAGAATTCTGTAAAGAGTAAGTCAATCTCAGGAGTTACCGAGATCCAATCATCCCGGTGGATGAGGATTCCCTTGGCTTTTTTAGATTGGAGCATATCGCGCACAGCTGACTGGCCGAGACGAACTTTCCCTTTCCCTAGTAATTGTCCTGACTCTTGATGATAGACACTGACGATGTCTTGATAAGAAAAATCCCCTTCTGCCTTGGTCACACCAGAAATCAATAAACTCTTTCCGTATTGCAACAAGGCCTCAGCCGCTCCAGCATCCACCCAAAGAGCTCCTTTACTTTCTGCATAAAAGGCTAGCCATTGCTTCTGGGTTTTTAACCCCTTGTCCTCTGCTAGGAAGTAACTGCCATCTGATTGCTCTTGCGCCGCTTCGATCAATGCATCAGGCTTGAGAGATGAGCAAATATAGACAGGAACCCCAGACTCGGTCGCCAGGGTCGCTGCCTTGAGTTTGGTCAGCATTCCGCCAGTTCCGTTGCTACTGCCAGCACCACCCGCCATCTCGATCATCTCGCGAGAAATGTGTTCGATTCGATCCAAGCGCTTAGCTGTTGGATCCTGAGAAGGATTGGCTGTATAGAGACCATCTACATCTGTTAAAAGCACCAAAAGATCAGCTTGAACCATAGCTGCAACTTGCGCACTCAAGGTATCATTGTCTCCTACTTTTAACTCGGCAATCGAGACCGTATCGTTTTCATTGATAATCGGGATGGCCCCACGATTGAGCAAGACAGAAAGGGCCTGGTGGGCATTCTTATAGCGGCGTTGATCCGCAAAGTCATCCTGGGTCAACAAAATCTGCGCAGAAACAATGTTGCGCAAGAGCAGGTTAGCTGTGTATTCTTCCATCAGTAAGCCTTGCCCAACTGCCGCAGAAGCTTGCTTGTCTGCCACCTTGGTCGGCCGTTTCTTAAAACCAAGGGCACCAAATCCAGCAGCAACTGCCCCTGATGAGACCAAGATCAACTCATGACCTGATTCATGTAAGAGAGCCAACTGCTGGGTAATGATCTTGACCTTCTGTCTAGAGAGACTCCCATCGGGATTGGTCAAAGACGAGGTCCCAACTTTAAAGACGATTCGTTTTGCTTTCATCGCTATGATTCTTTCTAATACTATTTATTTCGTATCTAATGAAAGTGACTGAATCTCCATTCAGCCATCTTCATTATCCTTTTCGAAGGTCTTCCAGCGTTTTCTCAAAGATCGCTGGCACTTCTGCTGTAAATTCCAAGGTCTCGCCTGTACGAGGGTGGGTAAAACCTAGTGTCCGTGCATGCAGAAACTGTCCTTGTCCCTTAAGGGTCTTCTTAGGACCATAAGCAGGATCTCCAGCCACGGGATGGCCAATATAGGCCATGTGCACCCGAATTTGGTGGGTCCGACCAGTCTCCAGTTGCAACTCTACCAAGGTGTAATTCCCAAAGCGTTCCAAAACTTGAAAACGGGTCACTGCAGGTTTTCCTTTTGCCGTCACCGCCTGTTTTTTCCGGTCCTTTTCACTGCGACCAATTGGTGCTTCAATCATCCCACGATCGTTGGGAAGGTTGCCATGAACAATGGCCCAATACTTCCGTAGAGATTTTTTGTCTTTTAGTTCCTCTGCTAAAGCGACGTGGGCTTGGTCATTTTTTGCGACCATCAAGAGGCCTGACGTGTCTTTATCGATCCGATGAACGATCCCTGGACGCAATTCTCCATTGATCCCTGAAAGATCCTTGACATGGTATAACAGCGCATTGACCAAGGTTCCACTGGTATGACCCGCACTAGGGTGAACAACCATGCCTTGAGGTTTATTAACCACCACAACATCCTGGTCTTCATAAACGATGTCTAAGGGCAGATCTTCTGCTTCATAGCTGACCTCTTCCACTTCTGGTACTTCATACTGGATGACGTCTCCTTCTTTGACCGTGTACTTGGCTTTTTTCACAGTCCCATTGACCAGAACTTTTCCTTCTTTGATCTGCTCATTAGCCACAGCTCGTGACAAGGGGGTCAAATCCGCCAAAGCTTTATCCAGTCGCGCACCGGCTACTTCGATTTTAATTTCCATGCGTTTCCTCTTTCAACATCAGGATCAGGAGCAAGAAAACTCCAACTGTCAAATAGCTATCTGCTACATTAAAAATGGCAAAATTCATAAAGTCCAGGTGGAACATATCGACTACAAATCCCTGACGCAGGCGATCGATAAAATTCCCCAAGCCACCTGCAATAACCAAGGTCAAGCCTGTCACCATCCAAAGCGAACCTTTGAGGTGCTTATAAAGATAGTAAAAGGCCCCTACCATCACGACTAGAGTGATGAGTGTAAAGAACCATTGCTGATTTTCAAGAAGCGAAAAAGCTGCACCTGTGTTTTGAAGATAAGTCAGACTGACCACATGGGGAATAAAAGACTTGACGACACCCAGTGGAATGTTCTTCACCACATACCATTTGACCAGCTGATCCAGTAGGACCAAAAGGACAATCGCTACCGGGACCATTGTTTTTCTCTTCATTTCTTACCTCTTTTGATCAAAATATTCTACCATGACCTCGACAAACTTCTCTGCTACAGGAGAGAGATCCATCTCTTCACGTTTGACATAGACCATTTTATTGTCCAAGTTGTCTTCTAAAGGAATCACGGTAATGCCATTCACAGACTGGCTATCTAAAAAGCCTGATCCCGTCGCATAAGCATCTGTCCGCTCCAAGATCCCATTCAAAGTAGCCCGATCGGTCACATTGAACATTTGTGAGCTCGAGCTGGTATCGACAAAGTTCTCTGAATAATAGAGGTACTCATCTTTTTCTTGGGTAAAACGAACAGTTGGCAACTGAGCTAGATCTTCCATAACCAGTTTTTTCTTCTTAGCCAAAGGATGTCCTTTGCGAAGGTAAATATGAGTCTGAAAAGGAATCAAATCCACCACTTCAAGCCCCAATTTATCGACCCGTTGCATAATTCCCTTGGTATTTTGACGGTTGAGATAAATAATCCCCAACTCACTATGCCCTTGAGCCACTTCGTCCAAAATTTGGACCGTTGTTGATTCAAAGATGCGGAAGTTTTTATTTTCCGGATAGCGGATCGAGAATTCCGTCATCAAAGGTGGCAAGAAGTCATAGTGTTGACTAGAAATAGAGAATTCTTTCTTCTCTTCTTCAGGACTGGCGTATTGATTTTGAAAAATATCAAACCCTTTGACCACGTCCTGCGCTTTTTCATAAAATTCCATTCCCCGACGGGTCAAAAAAGTCCCAGAACTGGTCCGACGAAAAATCTTAAACCCCAGTTCCTTTTCCAGATCTCTGACGGAAATGGACAAGCTAGGCTGACTCACATACATTTTTTCAGCAGCCTCACGAAAAGTACCACTATTGGCAATCGCCACTACATATCGTAATTGTTGTATATTCATTCTATTTTCCTTATTACAGTATCGATCTATTATACCATAAATTAGGGGCTGAAAGAAGAGATCCGTTTAAGAGACCTTCATCAAGTGAAAATAAAAAAGAGAGTGGGACAGAAATCGGTAATTCATTAGAATTCGATTTCGTCGTCCCACCTCCGCACAGTTGAGTAGGGTTGTAAAAGCTGATGAAATCAGCGCAATAGAGCCCACTCAACAACTGCGTCTTGCTCGACAATCCAAAAATAATTGAGAGGCTAGAACTTTTGTCCCAGCCTCTTTTACTTATTCAATCACTTGACTTTCTGCCACTTTCTTGTACCAATGAGCCGATTTCTTCGGATAGCGCTCTTGGGTTTCAAAGTCTACATAGAAGAGACCATAGCGTTTTTCGTAACCATTAGACCAAGAGAAGACGTCCATGAGAGACCAGATGAAGTAACCTTTGACGTTTGCACCATCGGCAATCGCATCAGACAAGACTTCCAAGTGTTGTTTCACATAATCAATCCGTCCATCGTCATAAACCGTATTGTCCACAAACTCATCTTTGTAGCCCAGTCCGTTTTCAGTGATGTAGATCTTCTTGTAGTTTGGATAATCTTTCTTGACACGCATTATTTGATCATACAAACCTTGAGGGTAGATGATCCAGTCCCAGTCTGTACGAGGGACATAGTCAGGAGCTACACGACGTCCAACACCTTTGATTTGGTACTTAGAGCTTCCTTTTTCCCCTTTACCGTTGTGGATGATTTCAGTTTCACCATCAAATGCTTCCATCCAATCACTCATGTAGTAGTTAATTCCAAGGAAGTCGTTCAAATCTTTTGCTGCTTCAAGCGCTGCAAAGTCTTCGTCACGAAGATCCAAGCTACCACCATTGACAGATAAGATGTGATTGACCCCTTCCATGGTTGCATCTGAATAGTGTCCAAGGTAAGTAGCATCCAAGATAAATTTGTTGTGGATGATATCTTCCAATTCAGCCGCCCGAACGTCTGCTGGATTTTCTGGATCCAATGGATACTTAGTTGGAAGTGCGTGAACAACCCCGATTTCACCTTTATAACCTTTGTCTTTGTACAATTTCACAGCACGTGCATGAGAAACCATCATATTGTGGTGAGATTGGAAGACTTTGGCAAGGTCATATTGAATACCTGGTGGGAATTTACCAACCAAGTATTGACCATCACCGATTGGGCCAATTTCATTGAAGGTTGTCCAGTAGTTGACTTCTGGGAATTCTTCAAAACAGAAAGCAGCATAATCTACAAAGTGTTCGATATTTTCACGATTCAAGAAGTCTCCATTTGAGTGAAGAGCTTCAGGAGTATCAAAGTGGTGAAGAGTTACGAATGGTTCTACATGACGTTTATGGCATTCTGCAAATAACTTATGATAGAATTCTACCCCTTTTGGATTGACTTCACCATAGCCAGTTGGGAAAATACGTGACCAAGCAATAGAAATACGAATTCCGTTTACGCCATATTCTTCCGCCAACTGTAAGTCTACTGGATATTTATGGTAGAAATCACTCGCTGGTTCAGCAGTATACCAATAGTTGTCTGCTAAGTATTTGTCCCATGCAACTGGTCCTTTACCATCTGTATGAGTTGCACCTTCAGCCTGATATGCCGCTGTTGCCCCACCGAAAATAAAATCTTTAGGTAATGTTTTTGACATAAGTTTCCCCTTCTCAATCATAAAATAAAAATAAAGCAAGATGGAGAGGAGTTAGTGAGCCATCCATCTCCATCTCACTTCTTGTACCAAGCCACCGAATTGTGACATGAGGAGGTAAAAACGATATATTTTTACCGACGAATTAACAAGTCGATTAGGAAAATCGCCATAGCGATTTCCGTTACGATAGGAGACTGTTTCACAGTCCCTATCGTTAATCGAATTGAGCTTGAACGAATGCAAGAGCGCCTTTACCATCACGAGTCAACTTGATGTATTGAGCTCCTTCAGTCTTAGCCAATTTGATTCCAAGTTTATCTGTTTCAGCCTTCATATCTTCATAGTTTGAAGCAACCTGAGGCGCCAAGATAACAAGGTCAAATTCTGGCAACATTTCACGGTGGGCTCCATAGCCACCTGCTGCAGCTTTAACTGGAACTTTATACTCTTCTGCGGCTTTATTCAAAGCATTGGCAAGAAGACCACTTGTTCCTCCACCAGCACAAAGAACGAGGACGTTTGTTTCTTCAGTAATTGTATTTTGTGCTGAATCTACTCCAGCTTTTTCAAGAATAGCATCTGCTTTTGCAGTGTTAAAGTTTGCAGCTACCTTTTCTTTTAATTCATCATTAGTTTTACCTGAACGTTCTTCTTCAAGAATTTGTTCATCATAAACCTTGAGGAATGGATAGTAGATAACAATATCTACTACAATTAACAATGCTGCAAGAGCGAATGATAAGAACTGGAAGTTTGTACCAAGAACAATACCAAGAGGTCCTGGTGTAGTCCATGGAAGGTTGGCAGTAAATGAGTTCATGCCAAGTGTTTCAATAAAGAACTTAAAGATCCATACGTTTGCAATTGGTGCAAAGATGAATGGGATAAAGAAGATTGGGTTCAAAACAAGTGGTGCACCAAACAAGATTGGTTCGTTTACACCAAAGAATGTAGGAACTACTGAAGCGCGTCCAATAGCACGATTTCGTTTCGATTTACATAACCACATAAACATGAACGGAACAACAAGAGTTGCACCAGTACCACCCATAGTGACGATGAACATTTGTGTACCAGATGTAAGGATCTTATCAGCGTGCATACCTTGTTGAAGGAGGTTCAAGTTGACTTCGGCATTTGCATAAGTGATCGCTGCAATCGCAGGCTCAACGATAGATGGGCCGTGAATACCAATAAACCAGAAGAATGCAAAAGCACCGAAAATGATCGTAATTCCAACATAACCATCTGCTGCTGAGAAGAGAGGAGCAAGAAGCGTACCGATAGATTCAGCTACTGTTACACCGAGACCGCCCTTAACAATCAATTCAAGTCCATAAAGGAGAACCACTGATACAGTGAATGGAATCAAGTCTTTAAATACTTGAGAGATATTTGGTGGAACTTCGTCTGGCATGCGAATCGTCACATTGTTTTTCACGCAGACCTTGTAAACATTAACGGTAACAAAGGCTGCAATAAAGGCTGTTAGCAACCCTTTAGTCCCCATGAATGCTGTTAAGAATCCGCCATCTTTAGCAGGTTCAGCAGCCATGAGCAAGAAGCCAACCATAGAAGCCAACATTGTAGAAATGAAGTTGATTTGGTTGGTTGCTGGGAGGTCACGGTTCATTGAATCAGTCAAAGCCTTAGCCGTTGTCCCACCAACGAAGAAGGCCAAGATGCCCATAGAATAGCTATATGGAGTCATCAAGAAAGTTTCAATATCTTTAGACCAATGGAATCCCCAAGCGTTTGGTACATACGCAATTAGGATGAAAATAGATGAGAAAAGGATAACAGGCATCCCTGCAATAAAGCCATCCCGAATCGCTCGCAAATATTTGTTTCGAGAAATTTTTTCAAAGAATGGTTTCCCTTTTTCAATCAGTTCAATCAGTTTATTCATTATTTCGCTCCTCTTTTATATAGTTCAATCAGATGGTGAATCACGTCTTTTAATAGGATCGTTGTCATGAGATGGTCTTGACCATGCATCATGGTAATGCTATAGGGGATTTCTTCTCCTGCTGCTTCATGCGCTAGCATGGTCGTTTGAGATTTGTGAGCCTCAGCGATACAAGACCCTGCTTCTTCTACTAAGGATTCTGCTTTAGCAAAATCACCATTTTCAGCAGCTTTTAAGGCTTCCACTAATTTTGATCGAGCGTCACCGGCATAAGCGACAATTTCAAAGCCAAGTAATTGGACTTCTTCTTTATTCATGTTGGTTCCTCCTTATGATACCTTTTGAAAATTTTTATAATAGACGTTGAATATGAAGGGCTAAATAGACTTTTTCATTAGGAGATATCTTGGCTCCTGTCTGTTCAGCGATGGTTTGGTAGATTTGATGACTAATCTCATAAGCCTTTGGATAACTTAGCTGAATCAGTTGTTCCATCTCGCTCAAACCTTCTGGATCTTCTCTTCCCTTATCTAGCGAATCTAGGAAATAATTGAGATGGATCATAAAGCGATCATAGAAATGACTGTTTTCTTCTTTCCGTTTCAATCCATTTTGAGCTAGTTTTTCTTCTACAGCTTTCAAAATAACTTGTCGGTCCTGGACATCTGGATCTTGCTCATGAATCATTTCCCCTTGTGCATTAATGAAATGATAAGCGATGCGATTCACTTCATCGTCAGGAAATTGATCCAAGAGCCGCTTTCGAAAGATCTCAATCGCTTCTTTTGCGATTTTATAGGGAATCGGGTGCATAGCAGACACATCAGGAAGGTCACTGTATTTATATCTTCCCTGTTGAACTGCCTGGTAAGAACAAAAGATGTGATCTGTTAATGTCACATAGATATATTCTTGAACAGGATAGGCATATTTCTTAGACAAGGTATCAATCACTTCATAAGTGGTTGTAATGAAATCAAGAGGAACATCCTTTAGAAGGGCCATAAAGTTTTCTCTTGACTCATCCGTATTTAAACGAAATACTTTTTCGACCTTATCATCAGCTACTAGATCATTTTTCTTTTTCCCAAATGCAATCCCACTCCCAATAACAATCAACTCTTGTTGTAGTTCATTTTGAACCAAAGCAACATTATTGTTCATTGGATGGATAATACGATACATGAGGCTCTCCTTTGTAAAATTTGTTAAAAGCAAATAAAAATGACCACGAAGCAACCGAAAAAACTAGCCTACACTAATTGTTCAGTCTACTTGTGGTCACGCCTAATCTAACTTAGTAACGCTCACTGCTATTCAACTTATGAACTTATTCTATCATAAGCTTTTTGTTTTGTAAACCCTTACAGCGAAAATTTTTAAACATTTTTTTATAAAAAATAAACAAGACCTTAAAATAATGAAGAGGCTGGGACAAAAGTCCTAGCCTCTCAATCATCTTTGGATTGTCGAGCAAGACGCAGTGGTTGAGTGGGCTCTACTACGCTGATTTCATCAGCTTTTACAGCCCTACTCAACTGTGCGGAGGTGGGACGACGAAATCGAATTCTAACGAATGACCGATTTCTGTCCCACTCTCTAACTGTTGCTTTAGGAGGCAATCATCATTTGAAACTTATACGCGTTCTGTCCAAGGTGTTGCTACTTTAGCTAAGACTGCGTTCAATTCTTCAATATTTTGTCGACCTTCTGTACGAAGCCATTCACGAGCAGCTGCTTCTCCATCTTTGATGTAAGCTTCTACTGAACCTGCCCATGTCGCACGTCCACAAAGAACACCGTTGAAGTTTGCACCAGATGCATGAGCAAATTCCAAGGTTTCTTGGAAGAGCTTAGCTGATACACCTGCACTGAGGTAGATGTATGGAAGGTTGGTTGCTTCTTCTTGTTCTTTGAAGAAAGCAGCTGCTTCTTCACGACTATAGACAACTTCTCCTTCTCCAAATCCTTCCACGAAGTTCACATTAACTGGAACTTCCACTTTCAAGACATCGATATTGAAACGAGGATCTGAAAAGACTTTCATAGCCTCAATCACCTTACGAGGTTTCACTTTCGCATATTCAGCAGAGGTTGCATCTGCAATTCCTTCATCATAAGCCAAGATTTCAAGGAAGAATGGAATATCTTCAGCAGCGCATTCAGAACCGATGCGTTCGATATAAGCTTGTTTTTCTTGGTTGAGTTCATCTGCACTATCTACATCATAGTAGAGCAAGAATTTCACAGCATCTGCGCCTTGTTCTTTGATGCGTTTTGCTGACCAAAGGTTCAAGCAGTCAGGCAAGCGTTTGGTGCTAGACGTATCGTAGCCTGTCTTTTCGTATGCGAGCAAGAGTCCTGCATCTTTGTCCAAGGCTTTTGTAGCAGGTAGACCATATTCTGGGTCCAATAACATAGATGAAGCATATTTTGTCAATTCATCAGCTACAAGGACTTTTAATTCTTCCATTTGTGCTACTGTTGGTTCTGTGTCTTGGTATTTGGCCATCAAGCGTTTCAAAGCCCCACGTTGGTCGAAGGCCAAAGCTGAAATGACACCGTCTTTTGTACTAAGACGTTCCAAATAGTTGCGTTTTTGTTCTGTTAATACCATTTTATACCTCTTTTACGATTAATTGTTGATACAAGGCATCATAGTGCCCCATGTTGACATGTCCTGTTTGTGCTTCTTGTGCATTTAACATTCCAAGAACATTTGCTTTCTTGAGCAAGTCTGCGTCACTCTCATGATGATAGAGACCAGATGCAATCCCTGCAACAGTCGAATCACCAGATCCGACTGGATTGACGACATCGATCTTAGGAATATCTACCTTATAGAAGACATCCCCATGCTTAGCGAAAGCGCCATTTGCACCAAGGGAGACAATCACCCATTCGATGCCATCAAAGAGAGAATCCTGAAGAACTTCTTTTAAGTCTTCCACATTCTTACTCACTTCTTTTCCTAACAACTGTGATAATTCTTCATTGTTTGGTTTAATGACCGTAGGCTTGACAGCTGCTTGAATGGCAGCTTCTAAAGAAGCTCCCGAGCAATCAAGTACGACTGGTTTCCCAGCTTCCCTTGCAATCTTAACAAGGCTAGCATAGTAGTCCACTGGTAAACCAGCAGGAAGACTTCCAGAGATGGCAACAACCTCTACTTGTTCAACCAAGTGACGATAATGGTCGAGAAAGTCTTGGCCTTCTTTCTCAGAAATGGTTGGACCTTTTTCTAAGATTTCTGTTTGCTTGCCTTCGTGAAGGATGGCGATACAATTACGTGTATCTCCAGCAATTTCAAAGAAACGTTCCTCTATCCCTTCTCCTAAATGATCGAGAATGAATTGCCCCGTCCGACCACCAAGTAGGCCAGTCGTTGCCACTGGATCCTTTATCTCAGAAAGTACACGGGTAACATTGAGACCTTTTCCACCAGCTGTCTTACTCACCTCAGCTACACGATTGACTGTATCCAACTGGAGTACATCCAAAGGATAAGAAATATCAATCGAAGGGTTCATCGTGACCGTTAATATCATACGTCACCTCTTAGTCGTGGTATTCACCACGGTCCCATTTTTCAAGGAATTCTGTAAAGAAATCAGCATCCGCTTGATGAGCATTATGGGTTTCCACATGTTGGATCTTAGCGATCAATTTTTTATTTTCTTCAGTTGGTTTGTATTCAGCGTGGATGAATGCTTCAATGATATCGCACATGAGCAATTCACCAGTAATTTTACCCCCAAACCCGATGACATTCGCGTTCAATTCTTCTTTTGCATAAAGAGCAGTTGTCATATCGCGTACCAAGGCAGAACGGATACCAGGTACTTTGTTAACAGCATTGTTAATCCCAACACCAGTACCACAGATACAAACACCAAGATCTGCTTGGCCACTTGCTACGGCTTCACCGACTTTCTTACCAAAGATTGGATAGTGGGTACGTGTATGGTCATAAGTCCCAAAGTCGAGCACTTCGTATCCTTTTGATTTCAAAAAATCAGAAACAGCCATTTTTTCATTTGTCACAATGTGATCACAACCAATTGCAATTCTCATTTGAATTCTCCTCTCATTAGCACATCTTATTCAACATATCAACACGGATTTGGTGACGGCCGCCGTCGTATTTACCATTGACGAAGCCTTTGGCAATGTTTTTCGCCAATTCATCTCCAACAATTTCAGCTCCCATGGTAATCATTCGAGAATTGTTGTGTCCACGTGTCATATAAGCAGAACGTTCATCTGAAACTTCTGCTGCCACCATTCCTTTGATTTTAGTCGCAACCATAAATGGACCAGCTCCATAAGCATCAATCACGATTCCAAGATTTTGATCGTTTTTGTTCACTTCGCTCGCAACTGCAAGTGTCACATCTACAAAATCTTGACCTTCAGCGGTTACATCTACAACATCGAAGTTTTCTTTTACAAGAAACTCTTTCACGAGATCTTTTAATCTTAATCCTGCAGCATCTGCACCAATTACAATAGACATGTCCTGTCCTCCTTTTGTTTGTTTCAGCAAATATTCCTGTTGTTAATTTTTCACAAAGAAACATTTTCTTACTTTTGATATTATATTACACCTATTTCGAACGAAAGTCAACATTAAATTGTTTATTTTCGAACATTTTTTTAAAAATAAAAACACCATATCTAGAAAAGATATGGTGTCAGTTTTCAAACTACATGGAACGATTATTTTGCATTTGCAGCATATTCTTCGTTACGTTTGATCATTTGTTTTCTGTACCAAGCGAAGATTCCGATATAGAATGCCAAGAAGACAACTACACCAAGGATAGCTTTGATATCACCAGTTGTTGCGTTACCGATTGTCCAACCGAGCAATTTTTCAACTGGTCCTTCAAGAGTTGAGTGAGTGATCAATTGAGTAGAAGCTACCCCTTTAGGGAAGGCATCAACACTCTTAGCCAATTGAGTTGCAAATGGTGCAATCAATGTACCTGAAAGAAGGAAGAGTGGCAAGAGAAGGCTTCCGAAGATGATCATACGGATCAATTTACCGCGTGTTACAACCAACAAGGCTGGAGTTACACCCATAGCGATGATCCCTGCAAGTGGCAAGATACCATTTCCGACTTTAGAAAGAAGCACTGCTTCGATCAACATGATTGGTGCAAGTACGTTGGCACAAGCCCAGATTTCAGCACGACCAGCGATAAATGGCCAGTCCAAACCGATGTTGAATTTACGTCCTTGAAGACGTTTAGTAGCAACGTTTGTAATACCTTGTGACAATGGTTCTACTGCTGCGATGAACCAAGAACCGATCAATGAGAACAATTCCAAGCAGACACCGGCAGTCAAACCAAGGCTCAACCAACCTTTAATAACCAATTCCCATTTGTCAGCATCTTGCACACCAGCAACTGGATGTGGAGTACCCATGATACCGATGACGATACCAAGAAGGAAACCGATAAAGAATTTAGATCCCCAGAAACCGATCTTCTTGTTCAATTTAGCAGCGTCGAAGTCGTATTTATCAAGACCTGGGAAGAATTTGTCAAAGATTTTATCCAAGACCATGATGATTGGGTTCATCATGTAGTTCATGTGAGTAGATGTCATAGGTGATGAACTTGGTGCATTCAACAAATCATCAAATGTTGGTTTCATCAAGTCTGAGTTGATGATTTTCATAACCCCTACAAGGACAACGGCAAGAGTTGCAACGAAAAGTGAAACTCCTTGGCTGACACCGTTGTTGTCAGCATACCATTTGATCAAAAGACCAGTGATAGACAAGTGCCAGATATCGAAGATATCGACGTCAAGTGTATCAGTTTTCTTGATCGCAAGCATGATAACGTTGACGATCAACATAATCAACAAGAAGTAAAGTGTCCAGGCAGACCCCCAAGTAATGGTCGCAAGAGGCGCCCAACCAACGTCTGTGATATTCAATTGAATACCAGTATTCTCAACGAATTTTGCAAGAGATGCTGAGAAAGCTCCATTCAACATACCGATGATAGCACCGATACCAGTAAGGGCGATGGCAAGTTTAATACCACCTTCAAGGGCTTTAGAGAATTTCACTCCAAATAAGAGAGCCAATAAAGTCAAGACGATCAACATGATGATCGGAGCACCCATGTCTAGGATGGGTTTGAAAAATTTATTGGCAAAATCAATAATGCCATTCATAATAAATCCTCCCGATTTATGAATTTTTTTGTAATTTACAGCAGAAAGTGTTCCCAATTTTATAATTGGATAACGCTTACAATCACGTTTAAAAAAATATTAACTTAATCCATGTTCTTTAATGGCAGCTTCGATGTTATCAAAGACTGGCGCACTCATCGCTGGAATACGGAACAAGATTGGTCCTGCTTCTACCACTGGAATACCAGGATCGAATCCCAAATCAGTTGCAGCAATTGGAGTAAAGATGTCATAACCAGAAATCAAATCTTCATTGACGTCTTTGACCATGACAGCGTCACAACGCACATCATAACCACGGTTTGACAACTCTTCTTCCAACGCATTCTTAATTTGGTGGCTAGAGTTAACACCTGCACCACAGGCAGCTAAAATTTTAATCATTTGGATGTCCTCCATTATAAATATTTACGAATGTTTTAGGAAATAGTTTCCGTAATGTATTGATAAAGCTTATCTTCACTATCTAATTTTGATAGAGCTTCGAGATTTCCATTGGATGTAAAGAAATCCATCAGTTGGGCCAAAATATTGGTTTGGCTTGAGCTCGTATTATTGATAATAAAGAATAAGAGTGAAACTTGAACTTCCTTATCTGGAGCAATCATATTATGGAAAGTTACGGGTTGATCCAAACGAACCACAACCACATTCTCAGTGAGATTATGGACAATGTCTGTGTGCGGGATCGCCACATTTGGTAAGTCCTTACCAAGAAATTCCATGTCTAATCCAGTCGGGAAAGACTTTTCACGCTCAATCAAAGCGGAACGATAGGTTGGTGTCACAATCTGTCGCTCTTCCAATAAGCTTGCTACCTGCTCAAAGAGATCTGTTTGATCCTTGGCATGTAGGCAAAACACAAGATCTTTGTTAAAGAGTTGATTTAATCCCATTGTTGCCACCTCCTTATCTAACTATTTATTTATAGCTTCAGTATATCACTATATTGATTGATTGTCAATCTTTTTTTGTCTAGATTTGTTTATTTTTGTTTATATATTACTCTAAAGCGCTTTCTATCCGTCATTTTCCAACATCATTAAATCAGTAAAAAGAGAGTGGGACAGAAATCGGTAATTCGTTAGAATTCGATTTCGTCGTCCCACCTCCGCACAGTTGAGTAGGGCTGTAAAAGCTGATAAAATCAGCGTAGTAGAGCCCACTCAACCACTGCGTCTTGCTCGACAATCCAAAGACAATTGAGAGGCTAGGACTTTTGTCCCAGCCTCTCATTTTATATGATTTTCGTATACAAGGCATATTTGTCTTTGATCTTCTTTGGAATACTATCATCAGTAATAATGGCATTCAGGTCTTCCACTCGATAGAAACTATAGAAAGAATAGCTATCAAACTTACTGTTATCAGCAACCACATATTTCTCAATTGCGTTGTTTAGAATAATAGCATTACCATTTCCCTCTTCTTCATTGGCTGTGGAAACATGATGCCCATCGATGCCATTGACCCCGATGAAAGCTTTAGAAACCTTGATTTCTTTCAAGAGTTTATTGGCAAATTGACCGACAAAAGTTTGTGTCTTCACCCGGTAGCGACCTCCAACTAAGATCAAGTCATAATTTGGAAAATCTTTTAGCTTTTCAAAAATGGGGAGGGAATTGGTGACAATACTGATTTCCTTTCCTTCTAAATAGTCGCCGATAAAATCTGTTGTCGTACCAGACCCAATAAAGACGGTATCCCCATTTTCGATCAACTCTGCACATTTTTTTGCTATGGTTCGTTTCTCATCAATATTGATGAGATTTTTCTCACTGTGAGAAGCCTCTAACAAGCTATCTTTTACCTTTTTGTGGGCTCCACCATGTACACGAACTAAAAGACCTTGTTTTTCAAGATCGATCAGATCGCGACGAATGGTCATGTCTGTCACCCCAAAGAGTTCCTTGAGTTCTTTGACTGATACCACACTTTTTCGATCCAGTTCCTGAAGAATTTCAACATGTCTGCTATCTTTCATGGTACTACTTCCATTCCTACTATATTTGTCTCTATTATACTATATTTTTCAAAAAACACAAATTCAAACATTATATTAACAAGGGTAAACATGATATTTTTAAATAAATAAAAGAAAAAAGCCTTCTGATAAATCAGAAAGCTTTAATTTTGCTATTTCTAGCTTCCTCACCTTTGGATCAAGGCTCGGGACAAAAAGGTTTAGAAAACCTTTTTATTTTGCGATTGGGTAAACAGAAACTTGTTTTTTATCGCGACCTTTACGTTCGAAGCGTACTACGCCTTCAACTTTTGCGAACAAAGTATCGTCTCCACCACGTCCAACGTTCACACCTGGGTAGATGTGTGTTCCGCGTTGACGGTAAAGGATAGATCCACCTGTTACAGTTTGTCCATCAGCTGCTTTAGCTCCAAGACGTTTTGCTTGTGAATCACGTCCGTTTGATGTAGAACCTCCACCTTTTTTGTGGGCGAAAAGTTGCAAGTTAGCAAGATTCAATTTCAACATAATTGTTTTCCTCCATGTTAGTTTTCTGTGATAACTCTTGTTTGGACGAACTCTGAAGAGTTCTCCGATAAGTTTGCCATCCCTAAGAAAAATGATTCAAAGAATAGTTGGGTCATTTCTCTTTGATGTGGTGGAATATCTGTCGGGATTGTGACCCGAAGGAAGCCACCTTCTTCTTCGTTTAATTCTAGATCCGGTTCGTAGCCTGCAAATTTCTCAACGGAGTTGACAAAGTTAATGGCTAGAGTCGAAACCGATGCACACACGACATCAAAGCCATATTCACCGCTTCCAGCGTGCCCAGTGATTTCTGCACTCCTCAGCTCGCCATCTTCGGCTCGTTCAAAGACTGCTTGTATCATGTGTTCTCCTAAAAATTAAGCGTTGATAGCGTTGATGACAACTTTAGTGTAAGGTTGACGGTGACCTTGTTTACGGTGGCTACCTTTTTTAGGTTTGTACTTGTAAGTAACAACTTTCTTTTGTTTTCCTTGTTTTTCAACAGTTCCAACAACAGTAGCTCCTGAAACAAGTGGAGTTCCGACAACAGTGTTTTCACCACCAACAAGAACAACTTCGTTAAATGTAACTTCTTGACCAGCTTCAACGTTCAATTTTTCAACGTAGACTGCTTGACCAACTTCAACTTTAACTTGTTTTCCGCCAGTTTTAATGATTGCGTATGTGCTCATTATGCACCTCCTATGTATTTTTGGGTTTCCCCGTATTTTTGTGAAGACTCGCCTAGCATCGTGGGACGAACCACTTACTCTCATAGAAATGAGCGACGATGTTCGAGCGGTTGCACAGGCATGTGCATAGTCAACTCTCTAAGTATATCACTTCTATCAGACAAAGACAAGTATTTTTGCGCTTTGAAAGCGAATTTTCTTTGAAAAATCTATTTTTTGTATCTTGTAGTTTAAGATCGCATTCAAAACCTGCCTTTATCTACTTATCCTTAAATTTAAAGTCATTGAAGCTCATTTTGGCTTTAGACGAATCGTTCATCCCCTTCATTTTTTCTTCTTGTTCCTTAGTAATTTTTATCGGAATCGCTGCAGCAGTATTGGGTTTTAACACACCCGATTCGCTCACTTCATAGTCAACTGTGACATCTTTAAAAAGTGGCTCTCCATCATATTCCAAATTCAGGACAAAGGATCCATCACGATCGATGGTTGTGGTGGTACGATTCACAATAAAGAATAAGGCGAAGCGATTTTCCTCATTTCCAAAGGTATATCCTGGAAAAAAGACAAATAATTTTCCAGCTTCTCCAAGCGTTGGATGTTCCTTGATAAATTTCTCAGACGCTTCCAAGACTTCGTTGTCCTGGTCTTTATACTGCTCGGCCCTGACAAATGTGAGGGGTTCTTTTTTTCTATTGCTTGATTGGCTAGTCTTCTCTTCTTTTTTCGGGCCAGTAAACGATACTTTGACACAGCCTGTCAACAGAAGCAAACTTGTCATTAATACGATAATTTTTTTCATCTTGTCTCCTTTAAGTTGGTTAGAAAAAGAGGCTGGATACGCCCAGTCTCTCCTATAGCAAATCCTCAATCAGGTCATCAACCTCGTCTTTTTCTACTTTTGGTGTGATCTCTGTTACGATGATGCCTGCTACAGCTCGCTCGACCAAAGCTTCCACATCCATTCGTTGCTCATACTGCTCCGCATTTTTGAGTTTCGGATTAGTCTTTGGACGATCTGGTGCAAAGATGGTACAACAGTCTTCAAACGGTTGGATAGAGATTTCAAAGGTATCAATCTCTTGGGCAATATCGATGATTTCCAACTTGTCCATGGTCACCACCGGACGGATAACTGGTGTATTGGTTACCGCATTGATGGCCTGCATACTCTCTAAGGTTTGACTAGCCACTTGTCCTAAGCTTTCACCATTGATAATCACCAAACCACCGCGAACCTCGCGAATGCGGTCTGTAATGCGCATCATAAAGCGACGGGTCAGGGTCATGAGGTAAGCTTCTGGCGCTTTAGCCTTGATCTCCTCTTGGATCTCTGTGAAGGGCACCTCGATAAATTGGATATTGCCCCCAAACTTGGTCAACTTCCGTGTTAAGTCATGAGCTTTTTTCAAGGCACCTGGGCTGGTATAAGGGGGGCTCGCAAAGTGAACCGCCTCGATATCCACCCCACGCTTCAAGGCTAAGTAGCCAGCTACTGGAGAGTCGATCCCACCAGAAAGCATGAGCATCCCTTTGCCAGACGTACCAACAGGAAGGCCACCTGCTCCCTTAATGGTTTCATAAGAGATGTAGGCTGCTTCTTCTCGGATTTCGACTTGCAGGTTGATATCTGGTTTTTTCATTTGGGCCTGAATGGTTGGAATGGCTTCAAAGACAGCACCACCCAAGGTTTGATTGAGTTCACGGCTATCGAGTTCAAAAGTGTGATCGCTACGCTTACTTGAGATTTTAAAGGTCAAGCCGTCCTTGTAAATCTCCTTCATAATCCCTTGCACCGCAGCTTTCAAGGCTGGGACTGATTTTTCAATCTTGTAAACAGGTGAAAAATTTTGGATCCCAAAAACTTGCTTGAGGGATTCTGCCACCGGCTCATAATCCGTCCCATGTAGATAAGCATGGGCCCGATCGCGGTCCGCTGTCACTTTGACAGCCGGATAAATAGATAAAACATCTTGGATATTATTGCGAAGTTTATTGATGAAACGCATGCGGTTTTTCCCTTTAGTAGAAAGTTCTCCATAGCGAATCATAATTTCTGAATAGGTTAAGGTCATATTGATTTCCTTCTATATTTAACGTACTTTTCGTGTTTGTTCGTAAATCAGTTTGAACTTGGTCAAGAATTGCTCGACTTGGCTCATGTCATTTTCAATATCGAGACTGAGGCGA
This sequence comes from Streptococcus sp. 210928-DFI.4.42, assembly GCF_020554365.1. Taxonomy (NCBI): domain Bacteria; kingdom Bacillati; phylum Bacillota; class Bacilli; order Lactobacillales; family Streptococcaceae; genus Streptococcus; species Streptococcus sp. 210928-DFI.4.42. The sequence continues at coordinate 37,636 of NZ_JAJCHF010000007.1, read as the reverse complement.
ACTGCTGTCTGAGCGATGCTCTTGTCCACTCCCATGGCAATCAAGGTACCAGCTGGTTTTCCAGCCTTGGACGAGCAGGCACTGGTGGTCGAGATGTAAATATCAAACTCTTCAAAGGCATGGACCACTACTTCACCACGAACTCCCTTGATCCCGAAAGTCAAGATGTGAGGGGCAAAGTGATCCTCACCAGAAAAGACAGTGACATCTGGATAGTTGGCCAATTCTTTGCGGATGACTTCTTTCATCTGCTGGGTCTTGCTGGCAAAAACTTCTTGGTTTTCCATAGCTAAGCGTAGGGCTTTTGCGGTTGCTGCGATACCTGCCACGTTCTCAGTTGTCGAGCGCATTTCTTTTTCTTGACCTCCACCCGTTAAGAGAGGGGTGATCTTTTTGCCTTCTTTGATGTAGACAAAGCCAACTCCACGAAGACCATGGAATTTGTGACTAGAGAAGGTCGCAAAGTCCACGCGCTCTGGTAGATAAACTTCTGTTGCTACCTTGGCTAAAGCTTGAACAGCATCGACATGGAAACTAATCGTTGGGCGATCCTCAAGGAGAGCCGCAATTTCATGGATGGGCTGGATGGAGCCAATCTCATTGTTGACGGCCATGACAGAGACCAAGGTCGTATCTGGACGGAGAAGACTAGACAAGGCATCCACTTTGACAAAGCCACGCGCATCCACTGGAGCATAATCCACTTGGAATCCTTGCGTCTTTAACCAAGCAGCGGACTCCTTGATAGCGGGATGCTCGATGTCAGAGACAATGATATGCTTGCCATAAGGAGCTTTCTCAAAGGCGACACCCTTAAGGATCCAGTTGTCCCCTTCGGTCCCACCAGACGTGAAGTAAATTTCCTCAGCTTTCTTGCCAATTAACTCTGCAATCTGTTTTCTAGAAGCCTCTAAAATACGAGTCGCTTGACTACCTAGATTGTGCAAACTAGAAGGGTTGCCCCAGATCCGTGTCACTACTTCTGTATAGGTCGCAAGGGCCTCTGGATAAGGTTTGGTCGTTGCTGAATTGTCAAAATAAATCATGTCCTACACATCCATCACTTTCTTTTTACGTAACTTCTATTTTATCATTTCTAACCGCTTGGGACAAGGATTTGATAAAGAGAGATGAGGTAAAATCACTCCATAAAATTCAGTTCTTTTTAGACATTTTTCAGAAAATGACTTATAATAGGAAAGTGTTAAAAAACAATTTTTGATAGAAAGAGAATGAACATGTCACAATATTCAAGAAGCAACAAAAACCAAAAACCTGAGGATACTACAGATTCTAGACCCTCACGTGGTGAAAAAGTCAAACAAGGCCTATCCGTATTTCAAACGGTTGTAGCTACAATTGCTAGTCTTTTAGGGATTATCGTCACTTCCTTTACCATTATGAGCCTGCTCAATAAAGACAATCAAAAGACAGAAGACAAACCATCTAGTAGCACCAGCGTCGTCGTGGTTCACGATAAAAGTTCTGACTCCACCGCGACAGATACCAACACAAATACCAACACGCAAACCGATTCAAGCAATACAGAGACAAGTTCTCAGAAAGAAACCAATAACTCATCTGCTACAGAAACTAGTTCATCTGCAGCGCAAGATCAAGGTTCCACCGCAACAGACAGTGGCGCAGATACAGCATCATCTGGATCCAACTAAAAAATCAGTAAGGACAACCTTACTGATTTTTTTTGGATTTCGATTCCAGCTTTTTCTGATTTTTATAGAATGCATCTATTTCATTGTCATACTCCCATTTGAGCTTTGAGCGCTCTTCCTGGATTTGATCCAATTGTTCAAAGACGTCACGTCGAAATCGTTCACTATTTTCATCCATTTGGAAAAAATAAGTATGAACTTCTGCAGGTAACTCACCTTCTGCCATGCGATAGACTTCTTCTTTCAACTGGTCCGTTTGCTGTAGAAAATAAGAGAGATCTTCTTCAAGAGATTCCTCTTTTTTCTTTAACTGTTTCATTTTGCTATCAAATTCAAGTTCTAATTTATAAAGATCTTCCTTCATCTTCTGTCAATTCTCAATTTCTTAGCGGACTAGTAAGTTCTGGTTTGCTCACTTTAGACAAATAGTTTTTTGCCGCAGTTGCGGCTTGTCCTTCAAGACCATCTGTGATATTTTCACTGTAAGTCTTTTTTGCATAGTTTTCTAATTCCTCTGCTTTTATATGCAGTCTTGCTTGGAGAGATATATTCTTTAGCTTTATAGTGTTCACTGCTACTACAACAGCCGCTTTTATTGCCAATCTCTGTTGTGCTTTCAGTCCTTCCAGTATTTTTTCATTCATAAACGGTAAACTTATTGGCATCGTTTCCTCCTTCTTTTATGATAGGGATCCAAAAATATCAGCTGCGCCTTGTTCATCAACCTCTACAAGTTTCTGCGCACATTGAATCATACTCTTTGAGAAGCCACTCATTTTTTCTTTGTAGTTCTTTAAATTACTTTTATCGGTCTCCGCAATTCCGCTATCCCACAAATGTTCAAAAGTCAAGTCAGTCATTAAACTTTCTCTTTCACTTGCTGACAATGCCCATCCCAATCCAAAAATAACATTTCTAGATAATTCAACCTCTATTTTTATGTTTTCTTCCGCAGTCGTGATCATTTTCTCTGTTTCTGACACCTTCTGCTCAATATCTGCATCTGCCAATTGAACTGCTGCATATAACAATTCTGTGCGAAGTAAGATTCGCTCCGCATAGCTCCCAGCACTTTTAATTTTGTTGTGCAAATTATTGGGATTCTTGAGGTCTAAATTTTTTCGATCCCATTCCAAAGAAGCTTTCTGGGCATCTTTTATAATTTTAGCATATTCTTGTAAATATTCTGAAAGTCCTGAAGCAATTGAAGGTATATTAGCAATTATTTTCGTGGCATCAGTGATACCAATACCAAATCCGTCACGAAATATTAAATAAATTTCTGTCTTATGATTCCAAGGATCTTTTAATGCTTCATGTAACAATGAAGCAAGTTTTTGAAATACCTCTGGTTTCATTGTCACAAAGCGTTCAATTGCTTCCTCAGGAAAATACTTCTTCAGATTATCTATAGTTCTTCTGTTCAGCTTAGCAAGTCTCTGGCCAGCAACTAACAACTCTGGATGATAGGATTCCGATGCCGTTAGGATATTCCCATAACTATCTATTTGATAGGCACCAAAATCATGGGAAGAATACTTGTCCATCATACTAGTATACTTAATCGGGACAACTACATTAACTTGACCAAGTTGTTGATCCCATGGTTTATCACGATTGAGCATACTAACTGGATCAAAAGGATTGACATAATAAACAATTTTTTTATCCAATAATTTCAGTTTTTCATCACTATACCCAGCTTTTTTTAAACTAGCTGTTGTATCTGGGCCATCAAAAAGAACTGCTTTTCCAACGTGATTCAATTCTGATTCAGATAATCCTGCCAAACCTTGTACGGATACCATTGTTCCAAGCGAATGAGCCGTTACATCCATTTTAGCATCCGGTGCAGCTTTTTCCTCTAATTCAGCGATCTTTTCTTTCATCCCTTTTGTAGCATACTGTGCTTGAGGGACGATCGCATCCGTAAGAGCAAAAGCTGCATCATTATTGATCCAATCTTGATAGTTAAATTCCTTAAAATTACCTTTTTTGATTTGTGGTAAATTAATTCCAAAACCATCACTTCCACGAATCGAAAAATAAGTCTGGTGCGTATTCGCGTTGATCGTATCAGTATCTGTGACATAATAAGCGTGGTATCCAGTTTCTTCATCCTCTAACAACTTTTTATTATCCGGTTGAAGATAAACATTGCCACCATTCGGTAGATCCGTACCGCCACCTTTAGTTATCTGTCCATCCTTATCTTTTGCATCTATGGAGAAATTAAATTCAATGGATTTCCCTGAATCAAATTTTTTTCGACTTTCCGGATCCAATTGTTCATATGGAAACTTATTTGGTCTATCTCTGTAAGCTGATTCTGCTAATGAAGCATATAGATTATCAAAACTTTTTAAATTCCAATTAGTCAAATAATTTCCCCCCTACTCTAATGTAGGATCCTACATACATCTCATCTAAATTTAATGTATTATCCTCATTAATTGGGATATCTACTCCCCAACCCGATTCTTCAATATTATTTATACGTCCATAAACACTCATATAATATTCAGGAGTTGTCAGTCCACCATCACCCCATTGTGTCTGATCCCAATCAATCTGAACGGATTCAACTTTTGAATTTTGTGCTTTGACTAAATCAACAATTTCCTGTTCGTGTTCTTTTAGATAGTCCAGTTGTTTTTTCTTTATAGTTTCTTCATCTTCCTTTAGGTCTTTCGTAGATGAAGCAGCAATCGTTTTTCCTTGTTTTGTATCATCTTTATGTTTCACGGTACATCCTCCTATACTTAGCAACACTGCAATTGAAGCAACTATTATCATGATTTTTCGACTTTTCATGAGTCCTCCTATCATTCTGTACAGATTATTCTCTAAAATTTCCACCTGTCATTTCTCTTAACAAACTCATTGTAATAGTCATTTGTTCAACTCATACTATTTATCTGCTATTTTCTATTCTAAGATTGAAAACTAGATGAATATTATTTTAATTATTATAGCATTTATAGTTTGAAAATCAAGTTATCTCACTACATAGAGCTTTTTAAAACATGAGTTAATTAATTCTTTACTTTTGATTATCAAAGTTTTAAATTAAAGAGTTATGACGTTGGTTACGATCTAGACTAATGGTCTATTACTTACACATAGCACGTTTTTTCCTATCATTTTAAGTTCAAATTACTCAAATAATCTTCCCCCTATGTTAATGTCGGATCCTATATACATCTCATCTAGATTCAATGTATTGTCATCATTAATTGGGATATCTACTCCCCAACCCGATTCTTCAATATTATTTATACGTCCATAAACACTCATATAATATTCAGGAGTTGTCAGTCCACCATCACCCCATTGTGTCTGATCCCAATCAATCTGAACGGATTCAACTTTTGAATTTTGTGCTTTGACTAAATCAATAACCTTCTGTTCGTGTTCTTTTAGGTAGTCCAGTTGTTCTTTTTTTATGTCTCCTTCTGGTTTTTGTACGACTTTCTTTGGAGATGAGGTCGTTATCTTCTGTTCGGGTCTTTTGGTCAAGGGCATGATTTTTCCTCCAAGAAAAACCAGTCCTAGGATTGGTAACAAAATAATCAAAAATAGTTCCATTTGTCTCTTCATTTAATCTTCTCCAATCTATACACTTCAAATTGATCTATCAACTTATTTATTCGAAAATTCTTCCACCTATCCTTAAGTATTGGCCCAAAGACATTGTCTTTAATTTTATTTTTCCATCTTCCACAACTACATCAACTCTCCAACTCGATTCAGAATTTTGATTAAATCCGCCAAAAATGAGAATCATCTCGTCACCACCTTGTGGCGTCCCATTTCCTGCTACTCCCCACTCAGTTTCATCCCAATATATTTGAACGGATTCAACTTTCGGATTTTGGGCTTTCACAAAATCGACGATTTCTTGCTCATGTTCCTTGAGAATAGCGAGCTGTTTTTGTTTAATGGCTTTTTTGTCTACTTTGATTGACGATGAAACATTCGTTTTATCTTGCTTGGTATCTTCCTTCTGTTTCACGGTACATCCAACTATACATAGCACCACCGCAATTGATACACCTATCATCATGATTTTTCGACTTTTCATAAGTCCTCCTACCATTTTGTACAGATTTTTCTTTAAAATGTCCACCTATCATTTCTGGATCTATTATAAACTCATAGCTTAAGTATTTTTGGAATCCTTCCCTCTTCATAGCTAGAATGATCTGTTGATTTTATTAAGGAAAATTCGAACCAGAGATTGAATCAATTGAAGTTAGATTCTCAACATTTGGTTTTGGGACAATAAAAAATGAATAACCATTGAGTTCCTTATCATTTGCCCCATAGACCTTTAAACGAATGTCAAACCCAGATTCTGTAAAAGAACCACTATCTCCTACTTTCACGCTATCCCAGTCATACTTGACCCGAACAACTTCTGGATCATTCGACTTTATGTAGTTCGTAATTTCGGACTCGTGTTTTTTTAAGAAGTCGACTTGCCTTTGAGTAACAGTTGCTGTATCTTCTTTAGTGGAGGAAGAGGTTGCAGTTTGTGCTTGTTTCGTATGAGCTTTTTGCTTTACACTACAACCTCCAATAATTGTGAAAATTAGCATTAAAGATATTAACTTAAGTGTACAATTCATTTTACTTTTCATGTTTCCTAATAACACTAATACTTCTATTTACTTAGGAAAAAATTTTCCAGCCACCATTTTCCTCGATATAGATATCATTTAGCATCCCCATTTTTTTGATAGTTGGTATGCTATTTTGATCTTCTAGGTAAAAATCAACGGAGAATTTTGTGTTTTCTAATTGATTAATTTTACCAGAAATAGATAAATTGTATCCACCACCCTGAGGCGTTCCATTCCCAGACTCTTCAATTTGCATACTGTTCCAATTAACCTGAACGGATTCGACTTTTGGATTTTGGGATTTCACAAAATCGACGATTTCTTGCTCGTGCTCTTTTAGATAAGCGATTTGCTCTTTTTTTATTTCTTCCTTTGATTTTTGTACAACTTTCTTTGAAGAAGTGCTTGTTATCTTCTGCTCCGGCCTTTTGGTCAGGGTCATGATTTTTCCTCCAAGAAAAACCAGTCCTAGAATCGGTAACAGGATGATTAAAAATAATTCCACTCGTCTCTTCATTTTTTTTCTCCAATCCTTCCTTTCATGACTAAATAGGCGGTCACTTTCCTTACTATTATAGCATCTTTCATTTGAATCTCAATCTAAGTCACTAGTTAGAGCTTTTTAAAGGTAATCAAAAAGGAACCCGGAAGTTCCTTTTGTGTTATTTTCGATACATCTTGACCTGGAGGTAAAGATCGTTATAGACTCCAAGCAATTTCTTGCCTAATTGTTGATAGACTTCCAAATGGTCCAGTGTTTCATCGCTTGGATAGAAGGATTGGTCATCTTGGATTTCTTTTGGCAACATGGCTTTGGCTTTTTTATTTGGCGTAGAGTAGCCGACATAAAGAGCATTTTTCAAAGCATTTTTAGGACGAAGCATGAAGTTAATAAAGGCATATGCTGCTTCTTTATTTTTCACGGTTTTTGGAATGACAATGTTATCAAACCAAAGGTTGCTGGCTTCAGTTGGGACGACATAGCGAAGATCCTTATTGGCTTCGAGCATTTGGCTAGCCTCTCCTGAGAAGGTAACCCCAATAGCCGCATTGTTTTGGATCATATAGCCTTTCATCTCATCGGCCACCAAAGCTTTGATGTTTGGCGTCAAGGTGTAGAGTTTATCTACTGCCTCTTGCAATTTCTTTGGATCCTTTTCATTGAGGCTATAGCCCAAGGTATTGAGACCAATTCCCATGACCTCACGCGCACCATCGTACATCATGATGTCATTTCTGTACTCTTCACGCCAGAGATCTGACCAATGTTCAGGAGCATTTTTAACCATCTTGGTATTGTAGACGATTCCCAAGGTCCCCCAGAAATACGGTACTGAATATTGATTGCCTGGATCAAACGATTGGTTCAAGAGTTTTGGATCGATATTTTCCATCCCTTTGATCTTGGATTGGTCCAACTTTTCAACCAGATGCTCATCCATCATCTTAGCAATCATGTATTCACTAGGAATCGCAATATCGTAAGTGGTTCCACCTTGCTTGATCTTAGTGTACATGGCCTCGTTGGAATCAAAGGTATCATATTGCACCTGAATCCCTGTCTCTTTTGTAAATTCCTTGAGCAATTCCGGATCGATATAATCTCCCCAGTTGTAGATGACCAGCTTGTCACTATTCTTGGTATTCATGCTGGCTTCGATCTGGTGGCTAATTCCCCAGAGGACCAGAATGACAAGGACAATCCCAGTTAGGAATGAATAAAGTTTTTTCATGCTGCTTCCTCCTTTTCACGGGTAATAAAGTAATAACCGATGACCAAAAGCACACTAAAGAGAAAGACAAGGGCGGACAAGGCATTGATACTGAGGGAAATTCCTTGACGCGCACGTGAGTAGATCTCTACAGACAAGGTTGTAAAGCCATTTCCGGTTACAAAGAAGGTCACGGCAAAGTCATCAAGAGAATAGGTAAAGGCCATAAAGTAACCGGCGATAATGGCTGGTGTCAGATACGGCAACATGATCTCTTTGAGCATTTGCACTTGAGTAGCTCCCAGGTCATAGGCAGCATTGACCATATCCCGGTTCATTTCCTTGAGTCGTGGCAAGACCATCAAGACCACAATGGGAATCGAGAAGGCCACGTGGCTAGCCAGAACAGATAGGAAACCTAGCTGGTACTTCACCGTCGTAAAGAGAATCAAGAAGCTGGCCCCGATCATAACGTCTGGCGCTACCATGAGAATGTTGTTGATGGAAAGCAAAGGACCTTCTAACTTCTTCTTCGATTGGTAGATATAAATGGCTCCAAAGGTTCCGATCACCGTCGCAATCAAGGCTGACAAGAAGGCCAACAGAAAAGTCTCTGATAAGATCAGCATCAGGCGACTATCTGCGAACAATTCATTGAAATGCTCAAGCGTGAAGCCTGTGAAGGCATTCATATCTCCCCCTTTATTGAAGGCATAAAAGATCAAATAGAAGATGGGAAGATAGAGGATCAGAAAGACGAAGCCTAGATAGAAATGAGATACTTTTTTCATCGTTCTCTCCTTTCTCTCGTTGCCCACATGGTAAGGAGCATAGCAAGGATCAGAACAACTCCGATGGTAGAACCCATTCCCCAGTTTTGTGTTGTCAGGAAGTGCTGTTCAATCGCAGTCCCTAAGGTAATGACTCGGTTTCCACCGATCATCCGTGTCAACATGAAGAGGCTCAGACTAGGAATAAAGACAGACTGCACACCTGAGCGGACTCCATTCATGGACAAGGGGAAGACCACATGACGGAAGGTATCCCAACGATTGGCTCCCAAATCATAGCTGGCATTGATCAAGTTTGGATCTAAGTCATCTAAGACATTAAAGATCGGCAAGATCATAAAAGGCAACTCGATGTAGCTGGCTACAAAGATAAAGGAGAAATCAGTAAAGAGGATCTGCTGGGGAGCGACTCCGAGAAAGCTTAAAAAGCTATTGATGGAGCCGTTTTGCCCAAAGATTCCGATAAATGCATAGGCCTTGAGCAAGAGATTGACCCAGGTTGGCAAGACAATCAACATCAACCACAACTGCCGGTGTTTGAGAAGCGTCAAAAAGTAAGCAGTCGGGTAGGAGATCAAGAGCGTCACCAGGGTGACAATTCCAGCATAAAGAACCGAATTAAAGCTCATCTTTAAATAGGTCAAATTTTGCGAAGTGAAGAACTCTTTGTAGTTTTCAAGTGAAAACTGCCCTTCAACGTTGAAAAACGATTGAAAGATGATCATGACTACAGGAGCTAGGACAAAGAGAAAAATCCACAAGAAATAGGGGAGGATAAATAGATTAGAGGTTGTTTTCTTCATCTCTTTCCTCCTCAATGGCATTAATCAAACCAGCTTCTTGCTCTTCCACTTCAACGTACTCTTCGATCCGCGCATCGAATTCTTCTTCGGTTTCGTTGAGACGCATAACGTGGATATCTTCTGGTTCAAAGTCTAGCCCGATAACTTCTCCCACGATGGCCTTCCGAGTGGAGTGAATCATCCACTCATTTCCCAAATCATCATAGGCGATGATCTCATAATGCACACCACGGAAGAGCTGGGTGTCCACCTTCACTTGGAGCTTGCCTTCTTCAGGAAGAGTGATTTGTAAGTCTTCAGGACGAATGACGACTTCAACTGGTTCATTTGGACGCATCCCCCCATCGACGGCTTCAAAGCGTTTGCCATTGAACTCAACCAAGTAGTCCTCGATCATGCGACCATCTAGAATGTTGGACTCTCCGATAAAGGTGGCTACAAAGTGGTTGATCGGCTCATCATAGATATCCACAGGAGTACCAGATTGGACGATCTCTCCTTCGTTCATGACAAAGATCCAGTCACTCATGGCAAGGGCTTCTTCTTGGTCATGGGTAACAAAGACAAAGGTAATCCCCAAACGTTGTTGCAATTCCCGCAACTCATACTGCATGTCTGTCCGAAGTTTCAAGTCAAGTGCAGACAAAGGCTCATCTAAAAGGACCACTCGTGGTTCATTGATAATAGCCCGTGCAATAGCTACCCGCTGACGTTGACCACCCGATAATTTTTGGATTGAACGTTTTTCAAATCCTGCTAACTGGACCATTTTCAAGACTTCTGAAACACGGCGTTCAATCTCAGCCTTGTCCACCTTTTTCAAACGAAGGGGGAAAGCCACATTTTCAAAGACCGTCATATGCGGAAACAGGGCATAGGACTGAAAGACGGTGTGGACATCCCGCTTGTTGGTAGGGACATCATTGATCCGTTCCCCATCAAGGTAGACATCTCCAGAGCTAGCATCCAAAAGACCAGCAATAATATTAAGGATAGTTGATTTTCCTGATCCAGATGCACCAAGCAGGGTATAGAACTTCCCTTCTTCCAATTCAAAATTGATATCCTTTAGGACAACGGTTCCGCTATCTTCAAAGACCTTTGAAACATTTTTAAACTCAATAATTGGTTTTTTCAATTCACATAAATTCCTTCTTTACTGCGATTACCAAACTGCTTTTCAAACGAAAATGCAGCGGCTGACAGGAAGACCTGTCAGACCACCAATACCTCTCGGGGACTTACTAGACTGCCCCACCTATTTACGGTATCGATAGGCACTCACCCCCTCTCCGACTGATGCTATCGATGATTCACTATCAATTGTTCTTCACTACTAAAGTTCTTAGTCTTGGCCGATAATGCGAACTTCTGGTTCTAAACGGACGCCTGAGTGAGCTTCTACTGCCTCAATGACATGGGCGATCAGGTCTTCGTAGTCCTTAGCTGTTCCATTGTCGACATTGACCATAAAGCCGGCATGCTTTTCAGAAACTTCCACACCACCGATTCGATAGCCTTTCAGACCTGCTTCACTGATCAATTGACCTGCAAAATGACCGACAGGACGCTTAAAGACAGATCCACAAGAAGGGTATTCAAGGGGTTGTTTCAACTGACGAAGATGGGTCAACCGATCCATCTCCTGCTTGATCGCTTCGTGATTGCCTGGTGACAAAGCAAATTTGGCAGAGATGACAACAGCGCCTGTCTCTTGAATCTTAGAATGACGGTAGCCAAAAGCTAGTTCACTCGCTGACAGAGTTTCGATCTCTCCGTCTTTGGTCAAGACCTTACAGGATACAAGGACATGCGCGATCTCTCCCCCATAGGCTCCCGCATTCATAAAGACAGCACCACCGACACTGCCTGGAATGCCACTAGCAAACTCGAAGCCTTTCAAACTATGGTGCAATGCCACATGAGTGGTGTCGATGAGTTTAGCTCCTGCCTCTGCTTCGATCACATAACCATCCACACTGATATCTCGCAAGCGATCAAACATAATGACAAATCCCGGAATGCCCCCATCACGGACAATGATATTGGACGCATTGCCCAGGACCATCCATGGAATTTGCTCTTGGTTGGCAAATTGGACGATGCGTTTTAATTCGTATTGGTTGCGAGGGAAAGCTAAAAATTCAGCATTCCCACCTACCTTTGTGAAGGTATAATGTTTTAAAGGTTCTTGAAAACGGATATCAATCCCTTCAAGAATTTGATTCATTTTTTCATTCATCTTTCTGTCTGTTCTCTCTCTATAAAAATACAAACTATTATACCAAATTTTTGACTATTTTTCGACCCTAAAAAACAAAAGAAGGCCTATAATATTCAGGCCTTCCTTTTACCATTTATTATGCAATTTTACGTGCGATAGCACGATTCTTTTGTCCATCCAGAGCTGATTTGACCGAAATCCAAGCACCACCAAGAGTAAAGACAGCTAGCAAGCCTAGATTCAAGTAAAATTTATCTGGGACGTCCCCTGAAAATGTCGCTTCATTGAGAAGCGTCCAGGACATATCAAATGGCAAATCCAGTTCACTCATAAGCGCCAAAGTATAATCTAATTGGTTGACCAAAAAGACGGTCAAGACCATCAAAATAGCTGAAACTACCACACCTTTTTTAGTCAATTTCTTACCAAGAATCTCATAACCTTTGATAGTACAATAACCGAGGGCAGCCCCTGCTAAAACAGATACATAGCCAAGACGCGCTACCAAGAGGGCAACTGCTCCACCGATGATTACACCGATCACAGCCCCTACAATCCCTAAAAGGAAGTTTTCTTCCCGCGCTTCATAAGCCTCAACTGTATCTTGCACTTCGGCTTGGTAGGCTCTAAAGGTTTCATCGTCGATTAAAAAGATCGCATCTCCAATTTGATACAGACCGATTGGCCCTTCCTCACCCGTTTGCGCATTCACTTGCACAAATTGGTGGTTGAGCAAGAAATCAACAATATCTTGGATAGCTGTCCATAAGGTTTCGACAGCCTTCCCTTTGGTCATTCCACCTTTGACTACGATCGAGGTCAAGTAACCATCAGAAGAGATGGCATTAATGGCTTTTGATTGTTCTTTTAATTCATTCCAAAGAATTTCACTATCTTCGATCAAGTCTCCTTCGGAACCTTGTTTCACACTGAGTGAAATGGTAAATACATTCTTGGTTTGAGCGCCTTCAATGACTAACAAGAAGCCTTCACGCTCTCCATACATCACACGGGCTTCGCCATCAAATTGCAGCCCAAGATCGGTAGCAATACTATATAAATATTCTGGTTTCATGTTTCCCCCTAAACTTTCGGGAAAGCTTGAGCTTTTCCCCGTACAGTTCCCATTCTACCATAGGAGAAGCAAAAAGGACATATACATTCGTATACATCCTTCTTTCATTTGTGTTACATTGAGGTTTATTTCTCAACACGAACGCCAAAAGTGTCGATTTTAAGTTGGAAAATCTGACCTTCTAGTCCGAGTTTTTCAAGAGCTGCGACAAAGGCTGCTGTATGCTCTGGCGCTAAGAGGTTCATGATTGTTGGGCCTGCTCCTGACAGATAGGTAGCGTAGGCCCCATGAGCATGTGCTACTTCTTTGACCTGAGGGAACTCTTTGACAAGAGATTGACGGTAGCGTTCGTGGAAATGATCTGACTCGATGGAGCGACCAGCCGTCAGCAAATCTCCCTTGAGGAGAGCTGCGATAGCGACATTAGCTACGCTACTGGCTGCGACAGCTTCCTTATAAGACCATTCTTTCGGTAGGACATTCCGACTATCACTGGTCTTCAATTGGTAGCTCGGTACAAAGGCCACAAGGTCACAGCTTGGGAAGTCAGCCGTGACATATTGGACATCTTCACCGATGTAGCTCGCAATGACCATATTCCCAAAGATAGCTGGAGCTACATTATCCGGATGACCTTCGATCTCGGTCGCGATGCGTAATTTCTCAGCGTCTGATAGCTGGAGCTTGGCTAATTGGTTGGCCAATTCAATCCCTGCGACAATGACCGAGCTAGAAGATCCAAGACCACGCGCCAAGGGCACTTGACTGGCCATCTTGATCCGATGGGGCTGCATATCGGTTGAGATAGAAAGGGCTGTTGAGAGCAGGAGGTTTTTCTCATCTGTCGGAATCCCTGCTCCAAGATCATGCTCAATGAACCAAGCATCTGCTGGTTCAAGGACTTCAATGGTCAAATAGCGAGTCACGGCAATCCCAACAGAATCAAATCCTGGCCCTACATTGGCACTGGTTGCTGGAACAATAATTTTCATGCTTATTCTCCCAAGACTTTAAAGGTATTCAAGAGTTCGAAATTCGCCTCTGAATCCAATTTTTCAACCAAGTTCTTGAATTGTGTTTGGTTGACTTGGTGGGTAATGATGACGACACTTGCAAATTGACCATCTGAGTCTTCTTGGAGGATTTGCTTGAAGGAAGCTCCTTCTGCATTAAAGATCTCCGCAAGACGCAAGATTTGACCAGTCGCATCTGGTGCCTTGATTGAGAAGTAATAATTGTTCTTCACATCTTCTGGTTTAGCCAATTGAAGAGGGCGGCTGTATTCATTGAAGGCTTTACCAATCGTTCCTTCTTTTAGTCTACGGACAATGCGAACGAGGTCGGCTACGACACTTGTCGCAGTTGGTTTTTGACCAGCACCTGGGCCGTAGTACATAGACTCACCAATACCGATGGATTCCACATAGACCGCATTCATAACGTCGTTCACCCCTGCGAGTGGATGCTGTTTTGGAAGGAAGGTTGGTGTCACTTCTGCTGCGATCCCTGACTCTGTTTCAACGATAGAGCCGACAAGCTTGATGACATAGCCAAGGCTTTGAGCAACTGAGACATCTTGAGGAGTGATTTGGCTGATTCCTTTGTGACCTACTTGGTCAAATTGGATATTCATTCCAAAAGCAAACTGGCTTAAGATCACCATCTTGTAAGCAGCATCAATTCCTTCAACGTCGTTGGTTGGATCACTTTCAGCGTAGCCAAGGCGTTGCGCTTCTGCTAGAGCATCCTCATAAGTCCAGCCTTCTTCGACCATTTTGGTCATCATGAAGTTAGAGGTTCCATTGACCACACCGAGCACTTTGGTCACCTTGTCGGAAGCAAGGGAATTCACCAAGGTCCGAAGGATTGGGATCCCACCAGCTACGGCAGCTTCATAATAAAGGGCCACTTGGTGTTTTTGAGCAATCTCTAGCAACTCGCTTCCATGAACGGCAAGAAGGTCTTTGTTAGCAGAAACCACGTGCTTGCCTGCTTCCAGCGCACGGGTGATAAAGGTCTTAGCTGGCTCAATACGACCCATCAATTCCACAATGATGGCAATGTCCTTATCTTCAATGATCTCATCGACATTGGTCACAAAGTTGTAGTTGTGACCCGCCGCTTGTAATTTTTCCTTTTCCGCATCATCTCGAACCAAGACCTTGGCGATCTCGATTTCATCTTGAGCTGCCTGGGTGATTTTTTCATGGTTTTCTTTTAATAAAAATGGTACGCCACTTGCAACAGTACCAAATCCTAGTAAGGCAATCTTAACAGACATCCTATTGACTCCTTGAATTTTCTATAGTAGCTCCATTATAACAAAAACTTGAGCGTTTGACAGCCAATTGCCTTAAAAATTCTGAATTTTCATGACAGGATCTGCCTGTAGCAAGTTCTGGAAAAGAACATAGAATTTGTGGTACAATAAAGAAAATAATGAAAACGGTGACACTATGAGTAAACGAAGAGTACCTAAAAAAATCAAAGTCCTACTTGGAATCAATGCACTCCTCTTGGTCTGTATCTTTATTTGTAGCTTTCTTCTAATCAAGCGGATCACTCAGCCGAGTGATGGAAATACCAGCGGCACTGCCATGACGCGCTCGCTAGATGAACACAGTTCCTCTATCGAGTGGACCCGAGTGAAAAAGCCGGTCAAACTGCCCATCCTCATGTACCACTCCGTGCACAATATGGCTGAGTCCGAAGCTGCCAATGCCAATCTGATTGTCGATCCAGAAACCTTTGAGAGCCAACTAAAGGCCCTGAAAAAAGCGGGTTACTACACATTGACACCAGAGGAAGCCTATCGCATCCTCGCTAAGAACGAAGTGCCAAAAGGTAAGAAATATGTCTGGCTGACCTTTGATGATGGCGTCGAGGATTTCTATACCATCGTCTATCCGCTTCTTAAGAAATACAAGATGACGGCCACCAACAATATCATCACAGACTTTACCCAAAAGGAAAAAGAAAATGTCCTGACCTTTGACCAAATCAAAGAGATGAAACATGCTGGCTTGACCTTTGAAAGCCATACAGTCAATCATCCAGACCTAGCCAATTCCAGTCTCGAGACTCAAAAGAATGAGCTCGTCGCTTCTAAACGCCTGCTAGATAAGGTACTAGATCAAAATACCAGCGTTATCGTCTACCCATCTGGTCGCTACAGCCAAATCACGATCGACCAAGCCAAGAAAGCTGACTACAAACTAGGCCTCACCACTAAAAATGGACTAGCCAGCTCCGCTGATGGCCCCTATTCCCTCAAACGAGTTCGGATCCTTCCAACCACTACAGGAGAGGATCTCCTAGCCATGATCCAAGAATAAAGAAAGACCCCTGTCTGAAATGATTTCAGACAGGGGTTTTTGTTAGAGTTCCTTCTCTAGTTCATTTAGAAAGGTGATTAAAAATTGATGGCGACTTTCTGCCATTTGTTTGGCAGTCTCCGTGTTCATTTCATCTTTTAAGAGGAGCAACTTGTCATGGAAATGTTGGACGGTATCTGTAAGGGGTCTCCCTTTGTGGCCACCATAGGAAAAAGTTCGCGCAATTCCTACAGCTCCTATCGCATCCAGGCGATCTGCATCCTGGACAACCTTGCCTTCTAAGGTTTCTGGATGTTTCCCACGATTTTTGCTGAAAGAAACAGCATTGATAACTCGACAAATCTGGTCGATTTGGTCTTGAGGAATACCGATCTCTTCTAGAAACATGCGAGCATTCGCATTATTCTCTGTATGAAACAATTTATCATCATCAGCATCGTGAAGAAGAGCTGACAAGCCCACTATCTCCAGATCACATGGACCTTCTGCTTGTGCGATTCTCATAGCATTGGTATAAACGCGGAGGGTATGCTCCACATCATGACCATCCGCTCGATCAGCAAATAAGGTTTTAACATACTGCTTAGTAGCTTGGATTCGTTCTTCGATCATCGTTCTTGTCCTTTGTTTAATCTCTGCTCAGTTTTATCTATTCATTTGAACTAGTTATGGAGATGTGCAGTTTACTTTAAAACCACCTCTCGGTGGTGATTACTTTTTCTTTTGTGGAAAGAGGGGTAGGCCTAACGTAGCGATCTTCTCAGCGGGAATCTTCATGCCATCCTTGATCCATTTGGAGATGACAGAGACAATGGCTGAGCTCCAGAAGGAATTGAGGTAGCTGCCAGCGCCATTCGAGGAGCTACCATTTCGTTTTTCTAGAAAATCATAGACTGCCTTGGTCAAGAGCCGCTCGAAATTGTAATCAATAGCCAGGCTAATGATCTTGGCTTCTTTCTTGACTTCCTTAAAGAGGTAGACCCAGACTTGGTAGAGGTCTGTCTTGAGATTGTAGCCATCTAAAGACTTGGTAATCTTTGCGATACTAGATTGAAAGATGGACTCTAGAATCTCTTCTTTGGAGTCATAATTACGGTAAAAGGCTGCTCGAGAGACACCGGCACGCTGAACCAGCTCAGAGATGGTGATCTTTTTCAGATCTTTTTTCTCCAACAATTGCAGGAGAGAGATTTCGATGGATTCTCGTGTAATCGCATTGTTTTCTCGGTTAAATCGTTTGAGATTTTCCAAGGATTTCTCGGATATTTTTCTTTCTGCCATAACATTTACTTTCTATCTGTCTCACCTGATGATATCTGCTTGGATAGCATTGTACTTTATGATATAATTGTAAAAGAAGACATACTACTTGTCAATGTACATTTTTATACAATTATGAGGTATGAACTGATGAAATGGAAAATTATTGCGGATTCAGGCTGTGACTACCGCTCTTTGGACAATCTGGCACCGGATACGGAGTTTGTCAGTGTCCCATTGACCATCCAAGTGGGTGATACCATCTACACAGATGATGTCCAACTCAATATCGATCAGATGATGGAAGAGATGTATGCGACTACGACTGCTTCTAAGTCTGCCTGTCCGAGTCCCGATGATTATATGAAGTCCTTTGAAGGAGCTGAAAATATCGTCGTTGTGACCATCACTGGAACCCTTTCAGGTAGCTACAATAGTGCTGAGGTGGCCAAGAAGATTTATCTAGAAGAGCATCCGAATACCAATATCCATGTCATTAATAGCTTATCAGCTGGGGGTGAGGTAGACCTGATCGTTCGCAAGCTCAATCAGTTGGTCGCTGAAGGCCTCGATTTTGATCAAGTGGTCGATGTGATCACCACCTATCAGTCTAAGACGAAGTTGCTCTTTGTTTTGGCCAAGGTTGATAATCTGGTCAAAAATGGGCGTCTCAGCAAATTGATCGGGACTGTTGTCGGGCTCCTCAATATCCGTATGGTCGGGGAAGCTAGTAAGACGGGTACCCTTGAGTTGCTTCAAAAAGCACGGGGCCAAAAGAAAGCGATCAAGGCAGCTTTTGATGAATTAATCAAGGCAGGCTATAATGGTGGACATATCACCATCGCCCACCGCAACAATGAAAAATTTATCGAGCAATTCTCTGCATTGATTCGAGAAAAATTTGCCCATGCAATGATTGAAGTCCTTCCTACTTCTGGACTTTGTAGTTTCTATGCCGAAGAAGGCGGGCTCCTCATGGGCTATGAAATTTAATCACCACTAAAAAGAGGCTAGGACAAAAGTCCTAGCCTCTCAATTATTTTTGGATTGTCGAGCAAGACGCAGTGGTTGAGTGGGCTCTACTACGCTGATTTCATCAGCTTTACAGCCCTACTCAACTGTTCGGAGGTGGGACGACGAAATCGAATTCTAAGGAATTACCGATTTCTGTCCCACTCTCTCTTTTTATTCTCCGATCTCTTGGTAGAGAGTGCGGATTTTTTTGCGGTAGATGGTGTAGCTGATTGCTGCTCCGATTAACAGGATGATACTATAAAGGATCACAGCAAGTAGGGTGCTGACGGAATGATAGGTCCAAATAAAGCTGACAATAATCAAAAGAAACATCACAAAGAGAAAGACAATCAAGAGAATAGACTGAAGGACTGCATTCCCACGATGACGGGTCATTAACTCCGTGATATTGGTCCAATTGGTGCTAAAGTTCTGAAAATCTTTGACATAGTCTCGGATGCAGATCGGAATGGTCGTTACAACCCAGATCAGCAACATGGCAAGGATAGCCAAGGGATGGATGCCAAAATAGAGACAAACGCCAACTAGAAGAATGACAGGAAGGATGGATTGCACCAGATAGAGCAACCAAAACTTCATGAAGAGATAGCGTTTGAAATCAATAGGGAGCGATCTCAAGTACTCAAAGTTTTCGCGCTCTAGCGAAATACCAATACTGGTCAAGCCTCCAAAACTATTGAAAACACCGATCAAGATGGCAACAAGGGTCAGTGGCACCAGATACTGGGGCGTCAGGTAAGGACTGAGGCCTCCTATATTTTTCGATGCTCCTGCTGCTCCACTGAGGAGGAAAATATATGGCAGAATACTCATCATCAAGAGGACTTGCACCATAAGTGTTCCATCGCTCAAGAGTCTACGATGATACTGAATGACAAACTGTCTAAAGGAGTCTTTCTGGCCCACATGGATGGCTTTCACGCGCTCTTTAACGGTTTGGTTGGTCGCAACTGCAAGGGCCGCATCATAGAACTGCGGTATCACAATTTTACGAACCAGGACGATCAAGATCAGAAGGACCAGGATCCAGCCCAAGAGGCCTAGGATCGCTTCTCCATCAAAAGGATGGAGAATGAACTGATGAAAGGCCGTAAAAGGTGGAAATAGAATGGGAATATCAGCGCCACCCGTCACTTCTACCCGATGGGTCTGGACTAGATTCAGATAGAGATAAGCTCCTAGACTCAGAAGAGAACCAATTCCGACCATGATGTTAGAGACCAGGGTCGTGTGTTTTTTGAAAAAGAGGGTCTTGGTGATCAAATGAGCTAGTAAGATCGTCGCTAAAAAGAGAACGCCTAAGAGAATTAAGGCACAAAAGAGGCCTAGCAGGATCCCTAACGGATTGAAGCCGCCTGCTTGGACAGGCAGGATCAGAAAATAGCTGACCAAGGGAAGGATAGCCATGAGGAGGGTCAGGATGACCGAGATACTCTTTCCAGCAATGACTTCCGCATCTGAGAAGGCATAGGGCCGGTAAAACTGGAGGTCCTTGCTTTCATAAAAGACATTGTAAAAACTCATAAAGCCTTGGGAAATAGTCATCAAGGAAAAGAGGGCCACCATATTGACAAAGAAGGCTGGCTGATGGACAAAATCATAGATGCTAAAGAGCAAGCCAAATATGAGGAAATAGACCAATCCTAAAAAGAGGTAGTTGAGCACCGATTTGCGGGCGACATTGAGTTTGACGTCCGGTTTTTTGGCCTGTTTGGCACGTAATTTTGCGATCTGGGCCGGCTGACTGGCATAGATGATATTAACATTGACCAGTTGCTGGATAATCTTAAGACGCATGATCGCCACCTTCTTCCTTCCGACCCGCTAGGCTGAGATAGATACTTTCCAGACTTTGTTCGGGGTGCTGGCCCTTTAATTCCTCGATCGTCCCATAGAAAATGAGATTACCTTTTTTAAGAATGGCGATTTTATCACAGAGTTGTTCGGCCACTTCTAAGACGTGAGTAGAGAAAATGACCGTCTTGCCGCGATCCGCATGCTGGCGCATCATTTGTTTTAAATCGTAAGAAGCTTGTGGATCCAAACCGGTCATCGGTTCGTCCAAGACCCAGATATCTGGATCTGACAAGAGGGCTGCAATGACGAAGACCTTCTGGCGCATTCCATGTGAAAAGGATTCAATCACTTCATAGCGGTGGCTCTGAAAATCAAAGATCCTAAGAAGCTCTTCCAAGCGTTGATCACAGTCTTTCTGACTCATATCATAAGAGGTCGCAACCAACTCCCAGAATTCATTGGCTGTGAGACGCAAGAAAAGATCTGGCGAATCCGCCACATAACCGATTTTCTTTTTGATCGCCAGCCGATGGCTATAGAGGTCCTGACCATCCACTTCAATTGATCCAGTGGTTGGGGTGATGACACTGACCAGGCTCTTGATGGTTGTGGACTTTCCAGCTCCGTTGTGGCCAATCAGGCCGACAATTTGCCCATCTTCGATGGTCAGATCCAGGTGGTTGAGGGCAATGTGCCCATCGTAATCTTTCGTAACTCCGTGAAATGTAATCATGTTAACTCCCTAGTTGATCCTCATTGGGACCTGTTTTTCTTATTTTGTTGATAAGCGATCATCGAAATGGTAGAGCAATTCTAACAGATAGTTTGGAATGGTCTCCAAAAAGTCTTCTTTGTAGACTCGTTCTCCTCGCTTGTGCAATTCTTTTCCCCAAGGGCCTAGATTGACTGCTGGGACCTGAATGTGGGCAATTTTTTCCAGATCCAAATCATAGACCTGTGCTGGTGTGGCTAGGCTATCCAAGACAACTTGATAAGAGGCCACATCCTTTTCCAAGGCACAATAACTGGTGTCGTTAATCCCCATAAAGTATTCTTCGACTTTTAAGCGGTAACCTCTTGTGTCCAGATACTCGCGGTAATCAGTGATGAGGGACACGATATTGAAATCGGTATTGTCTAAAAAGCGGCAATTCATGGAAGGATAATATGGGGGCGCAAAACCGATGACCACCATAGGATCCTTATCTCCGAGAAACTCAAGGAGTCGCTGGATTTGCTGAATCGCAAGGCTTTGGTAGCTAGTCCCATTACGAAAATCTTGCTCCGCTTTTTTATTAGAAGCTTCTCTAAAGGCTTGGTAGCCCTCTAAGGCTTGGCAACGTTCCTCTAGTTCTTGATAGGTGATGACTCTTGGCCTTGCAATAATGTGGTCTTGTCCTGCCTGATCCTGCAAATGCTCGTACTTCTTGTAAAAGGCGTCCAAGGCCTCTTGACTATGCTCATAGATTCGTTGCAAGAGCTCTTGGGGTGTTTTCTTCAAATGCAACACACTGAAATAACCAGCCGCATACAGCACGGTCGATACATCGTACTGCTCCTTCAAATCTCTGAGATAGGACCAAGAAGGAAGGGGAGACGTTTCTCCCAAGGCCTGATCTGCCAGATCGGGATGAAGATCTAGCTGGCTTGCGATGGCTACTAGGAGCGACAAGGCATTGATCCCTTTGAGGGGCTCCTTCATATGGGACAAGACACCTTGCGCCACAACGACCGGCATGAGTTTGCCGACTGTGCCAATGTGAAGGACCTTTTCTTTTCCTACCTCTGATTCAAAGGGCTCTGAATCCACTGCCAATACATAATTCAGATCAAAGGTTTCCTGCAAATCTGTGAGGAGGCCCAAGGCTCCTCGCATCCCACGTGAATAGGATTCCTCATCTCCAACAGAGAGATAGAGCAGATTGACCTGACCTTCTGAGGGGTCTGCTGCATAGGCTTCCAGAACCCCCAATTGAAGGGCTAGGGCTGCTTTCATATCGCAAGATCCTCTGCCAAATTTCCAATCCCCAGAAGCTAAATCTTCCTGCATATCTGGACGTCTATCCAGTCTTTTCAAAGCTTCTGCTACTTGATCAGAATCGAGTGCGATTTCCGACAAGTTTCCATAGTCTTCTAAATCGACTGTATCATGGTGGTGGAAAAGGATCACTGTTTTTTTCTTGCCCTTATCAACCAAGGCCCAATTGACCGACCGATGCAAGTGATCCTGTGGCACCTGGTAGCGCCCAAAATGGTCCGGATGTTCCTTGAAATAAGGGATCTGGGCAATCCGTTGATCCAGGTAGGCTTCGATCCCTTGCTCGGTCTCAGTATTGGTGAAGCTCGGAATCGCCAAGGCTTCGGTAAAAATCTTTTCGATGCTCTCTCTATTGGTGGTTTTCACTTTCAAACCAATCCTCCTTTGATATGATCAAACTATAAAATGAATAGAAATATATGTATCAGACTGATATTTCTACGTAAATAAAATACTACTTTTTATATTCTCACTTCATTTCTTTCATGTATGCGATTTCTTTTTTAGAAAGGGCTTGCTTCCAGCGCAAACGTTTGTGGCATCCAACTATTTTTGGTAAAATAGGGACATTCACATGAAAGAAGAAATAAAAATGGAAAATCAAACCTTAATGCAATATTTTGAGTGGTATTTGCCCGCTGATGGGAACCACTGGACGCGTCTTGCTGAGGATGCGCAACACTTAGCAGACTTGGGTATTCGCAAGGTCTGGATGCCGCCTGCCTTTAAAGCTACTTCTAACAATGACGTTGGGTACGGAGTCTATGACCTCTTTGATTTGGGCGAGTTCGATCAAAAAGGAACAGTTCGTACCAAATACGGTTTCAAAGATGATTATCTTCAAGCCATTCAAGCCCTCAAAGATGCAGGGATTCAACCAACGGCCGATGTCGTGCTCAACCATAAGGCTGCTGCTGATGGCTTAGAGGAATTCGAGGTCGTTGAGGTCGATCCTATGGATCGAAACAAGGTTCTCACTGAACCCTTCACCATTCAAGGATGGACCAAATTCACCTTTGATGGCCGAAATGGCGCCTATAATGACTTCCACTGGCATTGGTACCACTTTACCGGTACGGACTACGATGCTTCACGTAATAAGAATGGGATCTACCAAATCCAAGGGGACAACAAAGGTTGGGCTCATGGAGATCTGGTTGACAAGGAAAACGGAAACTACGATTACCTCATGTATGCCGATATCGATTTCAAACATCCCGAAGTTGTAGAAAATCTCGACCAATGGGCTGAATGGTTTATCGAAACGACAGGGGTTGAGGGCTTCCGTCTAGATGCCGTCAAGCACATTGACTCCTTCTTTATGAAGAATTTCATCCACAATATCACCAAAAAATATGGTGAAGATTTCTACGTCTTTGGTGAATTTTGGAATGGCGACACAGAAACCAACGATGAGTACTTGGAAAGCATTGACTACTTGTATGACCTGATCGATGTAGCCCTCCACCAAAATCTCTTCAGAGCTAGTCAAGAGGGTGAAAATTTCGACCTTCGAACTATTTTTGATGGAACACTAGCGCTCAATCATCCTGAAGAGGCCGTGACCTTTGTGGACAACCACGATACCCAACGAGGGCAAGCCTTGGAATCTACCATTGAAGAATGGTTTAAGCCTGCAGCCTATGCTTTGATCTTACTTCGTGAAGCTGGTTTGCCTTGTGTTTTCTTTGGAGACTACTACGGTATCGAGGGCAAATTTGCGCAAGAAAGTTTCCAAGAGGTTCTCGATCGTCTCTTATGGGTTCGTAAAGATCTGGCCTATGGGGAACAGACGGACTACTTCGATGATCCTAATTGCATCGGTTGGACACGTTCAGGTACAGAAGAATCAGCACCAATCGCCTGCTTGATTTCCAATAACCAAGCTGATACAAAAGTCATGGAGATCGGCTCATCCTACGCAGGTCTCACCTACTATGATGTCCTAGAAAATTGTAGCGAAACTGTCCAAGTTCAAGAAGACGGTACTGCTGAATTCCCAGTGGCAGAGCGCTCCGTCAGTGTCTGGGTAGCCCAAGATACAGAGGGCCAATAACCTTTATATGTAATTTTCTCCTAGGATCGACATCTTCCTAGGAGAATTTTTTCCTGTAAAAATTTTATAGGAAATACAGTTTCATTTTAGCACTATAAGAAAGCGCTGTCAATGGGTGTCGCGTCTATTTAAAAGAAATAAAGAGCATCAAAAAACTCGTTTTCCAATATGGAAAACGAGTTTTCATTTTAGCTCAATTCTGCAATGATTTCTTTCAATTGCGCTTTCGTATGAACTCCAGCTACTTGTTTGACAACTTGTCCATCTTTTTTAAAGAGAAGAGTTGGGATCGACATGATACCGAATTGACGTGCTGTATTTGGATTTTCATCTACATCCATCTTACAGATTTTCAAATCATCTTCATGTACTTCTTCTGCCAACTGATCCAAGATTGGAGCTTGCATGCGGCATGGACCGCACCAAGTTGCCCAAAAGTCAATCAAGACAAGGCCTTGGCTGGTTTCTTGTTCAAAAGTTGCATCTGTGATTACGTGTGCCATATTTCCTCCTTTTTCAGTAGTGACTACTGATTCTGCATTTCTACTTTTATTTTACACTAAAAGATGTCATTTTAGAAATATTTGCTACGGGGACTCCTTAGGCATCTTCTCTCTTTTTGCGCCAAAAGATGAGGCTAGAAGCTGTTAGACTGATCATACCTAAGAGACCCAGAGCATGGTCTTTGCTCCCTGTTTGAGGAAGGGTATGGTCTACCTGCTCTCCTCCTACTGCAGGAGTCACTTCTTGAGGATCTTCTACAAATCCTTGTGAAACAAATTGAGGTCCATAAGATACAGCTAGTGTAAGATGAGATTGCTCTTGTCTTGCTGATCCTGTTTGCATCTGTTCATCTTTTTCAGGAAGAGTTTGGCTTGGTTGGACAAGGTGTTCTGGAGTTGGAAGCGTATATTCTTCCTTGTAGTGCACTTCTGGAGCGACTAGAGCAGTTCCTTCTATTTCTGGCAATTTCGCATAGTCAGTATCTGTTGCACTTGGTACATAGGCTGCCTTTTGGGCGCGGGTCTTTTCAACAATTGGAATCGCAGCCTGGATAGAATCTGTCTTGAAGGTCACTTCATATGGATGCTCCACCGTTAAATCAGACGGGTCATAGGTGTTAAAGACTAGAGCTAACTTGTGACCTTTCTTAACCGTATAGAGATTTGGTTGGAGATAAACCGTGTAATCGTGGTATTCCCCAACTTTTGGCTCGATGCTAGCTCGTGAGCTTGCTGAATCGTAGCCAGACTCAGGGTTCGCAAGATTGATCCACCCTTTTGCGATCACCTTGTACTTGGTCTTGATGGTTTCGTATTCGGCAACAGATAGGTTGCTTAAATTGCTTCCCATCCAGAAACCGTCTGCTGTTTTATCTTGCTTGACGCTACCATTTCCCACCACGTCAAAATCCTCATCTGCCACATCTACCAAGAGGGCGTTGATTTGGAAATTCTTTCCTTGACCTTTGGCAAGAGCTGCCTTGAAATGAACGGGGATGTGGCCCTTGATCGTAGTGTCCTCAGTAACATCAGAAACGAAGGTCAGATTGGCCTTAGAGGAGGATTTGCTGACTGTTTCATTACGGTTAGCGATCTCAACACCTGCAGCCGCATAATCACTAGAAATGGTTTCTTCTAGGCGTTTCGAGCTTGCATTCAAGAAGAGACGTTGACTGCTCTTCCAGTTATCATAGCTGGTCCATTTGCTTGGATCATAGTTATTTTGAGCTAGAACCGCTGGCAAACTTTCGACGTGATTGTTCACTCCGTAGAGGTAATGGGTCAGCCAGGTATTGAGCAGGTCATAAAAGTCCTGACCATTGGCGGTGATGCCGTATCCCCGTGACATAGCCGCTGGATAGACGTGATCTCCTTGGTGGAGATAGAGCTTAACATCTTGTCCTGCTTTCTTGAGGGCATCGTACATGAGTTCAAAGTGTTTGGTCTTGACATTGTCATCATTCAAGCCATGGACGATCAGGGCGCTGGTCTTGAGATTTTCTGGATGAAGGGTATAATCCCGCTCCTTCCAGACATCACTGTAGTTGCGATCATGAGCGTACTGGTCCTTGTTCAATTGATTGATGTAGTTGGAATAGTTTTGCCAAATCCCTGCCCAGTCGTCTTGGTCCAGCATCCGTGTGCTAACGTAGAGGGAGAGCCATGAAAGGTCACTATAAGGTGCATTGCCAAATTGGGTTCCTTGGCTATTGAAATAATCATACCAAGAGGCAATTCCTGCTGCCGGAACGATGGTCTTTAAGCCTTCTACGCCTGTTGCCGCCACACCAAAGGTCGTGGTTCCAGCCCAGGAGAGACCGGTCATAGCGACATTGCCTGTTGCCCAGTCTGCCTTGATTTCGACATTGCTAGTCTTATCGGTGTAGGCCTTGCGCTTGCCATTGACCCATTCGATAATATTCTTGAAGGCATTGATTTCGAGATCGGATCCCGTCGTGTTAAATCCTTCTGATCCCTTGGTACCAAGTCCAGCGCTGGAGATAAAGGCATAGCCTCTGACCAAGAAATAGTCGTACCAGTTCAGATCTTCGTAGTCATAGATATACTCGTAGGGACTGTAGTAATACCAATCCGACGCCTTGGCTTTTTTGGCTGCTTCTACTGTTGTTTCACTGCTTACTGGCTGTCTCTTTGCAGGTTGACTGTGCAGTTTCTTCATATCGTAGCTACCGTCCGTTGGAAGCCCCAAACTTTCAAGAGTCACATAGTTTTCATCGAGCGTCCCCGCTACGTAAGGACGCGCTTCGAGAATAGTGGCTGCCTTAAAATCACCTTGCGCTACGGCTTTTGGTAATTGAACAATGGCTTTGACTAAGTCTGGTTTGCCATCTGCATCGGTATCGTAGTCCGTTTCGACATAGACTGGGAAGCGCACAATTTGGCTGTCCTCATATTTGTAGTCTTGGTCTGCTTTTTCTCCCGTCGTATAAGGGAAAATAGGCTGGGCACGACCATTTAAAAAGAGCGGGCTTTTCTTTTCAGCACGATAGGCATCGTAGAGTTTCTTAGCTGTTTCATACATCTTGGCCAATTCTGGATGACTAACCTTACGAGTCAGATCATCAGATTTTTCAATCAAGCCTAAACTCTTGGCAAAGCGTTCGCGATCTGCTTGACTTTTGCCCAATTGGCTAGGATCTGTTGCTGCCCATTGAAGCAAGCCATTAACAGCATCTTGGACCGTCAACTCTTTAGAGGCCTGATCCGCTGCATGGGTTGAACCTGTAACCTTTGCCAAATCCTGACTTGTTGCCGGAGCTTCTGAAGGAGGAGCAGATTGAGGTGCAGCTTCCCTGTTTGTTGTTGCTGGACTTGCTACTGGAACCGTAGGCTCACTTTGTGCTGCGCGCGCTTCTGTTGCAGGGGCTACTTGATTGGCACCTGCCGTCCGATCCAGCGATACCTCACTCAAGCTTGCAGCTTCTTCACTAGTGGCAGTGCTTGCGTCACTTGTTGTCGGTCTTGCTTCAGTAGATGGAGCATGGACCACTTCTGTCGATGGGGCTAGCTCTTCTGTCTGCTCATCTGCTGCTGCTACTTGATGCAAGACCATCGGCGCGATCAATAAACTTGATGCGACAATGGAAACCATTGTTTTCTTTTTCATGTCAATCTCCTCACTTTTTGTAATCAACACTCCTATTATACTATGTAAGCGTTTTTATATCAAACAGATGTTCATCTGATCCAAAAAAAACCGAGGCATCAGCCTCGGTTATCGATCCTTATTTGACGTGTTTCTTAAGATCTTCTTGTGCTTTTTTGTTTGACTCTGCTTGTTCTTTTTGCCATTTTTCAAGGGCTTTGTTGTAGTCAGCAGTTGTCACAGCTTTATCTTGGAGTTTCATTCCTTTGTAGATCACGTGGTCTTTTCCTTTACCACCAGTCCATGCAAATGGAGCTGAGAATGGTTCGATACGTGTCAAGAATGGACGTCCAGTTGATGAAGAAGTTGGCATAACAAGGGCGCTATCAGTCAACCAAGCTTGCGCTGCCGCATATTTTTCATAGCGTTTGTTGACGTCTTGTGTTTCTGCACCAGCATCTTTGATCATCTTTTCAAAGTCGTACAGACCAACTTTTTTAGCTGCTTCATTGTTTTCACTTGGGTCAAATCCAAGGAAAGTCTTAGTATTTTCACCAGATGAAGCTTTCAAGATATCCATGTAAGTTGATGGGTCTTGGTAGTCAGGGCTCCATCCAACATTATCAGAGAGATCCCAGTCTTCGCCGGCCGCATTT
Organism: Streptococcus sp. 210928-DFI.4.42; assembly: GCF_020554365.1. Lineage (NCBI taxonomy): Bacteria > Bacillati > Bacillota > Bacilli > Lactobacillales > Streptococcaceae > Streptococcus > Streptococcus sp. 210928-DFI.4.42. The sequence goes on along the minus strand of NZ_JAJCHF010000007.1, from coordinate 8,947 downwards.
GGCGCAAAGAGGGTCACATTTTGAAGGTCTTCTTTCGAAAGCATTTGGATATCGATGACGATATTTTCTTTACCAAGTGCTTCTTCAACTGATTGTTTGAATGATTGTACCCGTTGAACTCTTGATGGTGTGGTTTGGTCTACAGGCATATCGATGTGAATTGGGAATTTCACACCTTCTGCTTCCAAGGCAGTCTTCGCTTTTGCAAACTCTTCCTTCGCTTTCTTAGCATCGAAGAGACCATTTTGACCATCGTCTAGTTTAGTAGATTTCCACTCATCTCCGTAGGTATCCAATTGAGTTTTCACCATTTCACCAAAGGTCTTGCCATTAGCTTGGACAAATGTTGGTGGAATGTAGAGGTTACGGATGATCTTGCTTGCTCCGTCTTTTCCGTTCAATTGAGCAGCATACGCTTCACGGTTGAAGGCAAAGCTGATCGCTTGACGGAAGTCCTTGTTCAAGAGAGCTTTCTTAGTAGATTGTTTTTCTTCATCGGTCTTCTTAGCAGTGTGTTTGTAAGATTGACGGTCGATGTTGGTACCAATAACATAAGAAGCAGCGTCTTGAGGAGTGTAGGTGATTTCGTCTTTGAATTCTTTGGCTTGCTCTGAGTAACCAGATCCAGTTGGGAAGAGTTTTGCCAAGCTAAGAGCATTTTCACCGAATGATTTGGCCAATTTACTTTGGTCTTGTCCATCGTAGAATTCCAATTTCACATCTGAGATGTAGACCTTGTCTTTATCCCAGTAGTTTTCATTCTTGGTCATTTCGATAGAAGATTTTGAAGTAAAGCTCTTCAAGATGTAAGGACCATTGTAAAGAAGGGAGCTAGTGTCACTTGCTTGAGCGAATTTATCCCCTTTTGATTTCACGAATTTTTCGTTGACAGGGAAAGTGATCCCAAGAGTCAATTTAGAGTTCCAGTAAGATTCTGGTTGGTTCAAAGTGATTTGAAGGGTATGATCATCAACTGCTTTTACTCCTACAGCTGAGAAATCTTTATTTTTACCACTGACGTAGTCATTCAAGCCTTTGATAGAATCCTGGATGATGTAGAGCATTTCTGATTTGTTATCAGCCGCATATTTGATCCCTGTGACGAAATCTTTAGCTGTTACATCCGCATACTCTTCGCCTTCTGAATCATACCATTTAGCATCGTCACGAAGTTTATAAGTATAAGTCAAGCCATCTTGCGAAACTGTCCAATCTTTTGCAAGAGATGGAATCAAGTTCCCGTATTTATCATTTTCAAACAAACCATCAATCAAGTTTCCAGTGATATCGTGGGTTGCTGCTTTACCAGATGTGATATAGTTTAGGTTTTCTGGCTCAGTCTCATAGACATATGAGAATTTTTGACCTTTACTTGAGCTAGATGATTTAGAACCACCCGAACAAGCTGCTAGGATACCTGCTGAAAGGAGGGCAACCCCCGCAAGTGCAATGACATTTCTTTTTTTCATGTAAAACTCCTCAAGAAATTTTAAGTTTATTTTAAGATTATACCACAAAGGTTTTCAGAAGAAAAGGAATTTTCAGAAAATTTTTGTATTATGAAAAAAAACTACTCCGGAGAGTAGTTCCATTTTTTACTCTACTAAGTCGCTCTTGAGGTAGGCATCGACCATGCGCTCTGTTGCGACTACAGAATCCAAGTGAGTCCGCTCATATGAGTGGCTAGATTCGATCCCTGCTCCGAGGAGGGCATGTTTGACTTCTGCTCCTGCGCTCATGGCTGCAGAGGCATCTGATCCATAGAAAGGATAGATATCCAACTTATAAGGGATTTCTTGAGCTTTTGCAAGAGCTACCAAATGCTGACGGAATTCGTAGTGGTATGGTCCAGAAGCGTCTTTGACACAGATGGATACCGTGTATTCATCCGTCGCTTGGTCATCTCCCATAGCCCCCATATCCACTGCCAAGTATTCGACCACTTCAGCTGGAATACTAGAATTAGCCCCATGCCCCACTTCTTCAAAGACTGAAAAGGCAAAGGTGGTCGTTACTGGCAATTGGATCTGTTCTTCTTTGTACACGCGCAGAAGATTCAAGAGAATCGCTGCACTCACCTTGTCATCTAAGTGGCGAGATTTGATAAAGCCAGTATCTGTCACAATTGTTCGGGGATCAAAGCTGACAAAATCACCCACTTCAATGCCAAGGGCACGGGTTTCTTTTTCATTGGTTACTTTTTCATCCAGACGGACTTCCATATTGTCCTGGGTCCGCTCGACAGTACCCGCATCCTTGTAGACATGGCAAGAAGTCTGATGGACCAAAATCGTACCCGAATGGGTCTTTCCTGTATTGGCTACATGGACTGTACAATTTTCCCCTTCAATCATATTCCAAGGGAAACCACCGATTCGGTCCAGTTTGAGGCGGCCATCTTCTTTCACCGCGCGGACAATAGCTCCCAAGGTATCCACATGGGCTGTGACATAGCGTTGCTTGTCTGTGATCACACCAGGAACGGTCACATTCACGCCGCCCTTAGCAGTCCGGGTTACTTCGTATCCAAAGCCTTCAATGGTTTTGACCAAATAGTCTGCAATCTCTCGTGTAAAACCGGTCGGGGAAGGAATGGCTGTCAATTCCTGCAAATAAGTCACTGTCTGATTCATAATGCCTCCAAATGTGTTTTTCTTTATTCTAGCATGAAATGGGGAGAATAGCTAGAGGAGAGGTTACAAGGTAGAGTTTTTTAACTCCTGCCACACTTGCATTAAGAGAAGGCCTAGCTTGTTCTTCCCAGAGCCATCTCCCCCATCAGCCCAGTAAGCGTCGTTTTGCGTATGTTCGATGATGATGGCATCTCCTGTCGCCAGCAATTCTTTAGCGATATCTGGATTTTGTCTAAATTTCATTCGAAGGGCTTGATGCATCACCTCATCTTTGACCTCTTCCCAATCTGATCTCAAGGGATTTTGACGATTGCGTCCCTCTAAGGCAGCATCCATTGGAGAGGCTATCTGACGAATTTTCTCTTGAATTTCGGGTACTAAAAACTTTTGTGCTTGAAAATAATGCTCTGAAGTTGGCCAGATTTTGCTATCATCTGAAAAAGGGTAGGGAGCAAAATTGGACATAAAACCATACTCATCATTTACTTTATAAAATTTAATTTCTTTCACCTTTATCCTCGATTCCAAAATCTCCTAATGATTTTTGCTTTTCTTTTAATAACTGTGTCACATAATCAGGCTCTACCTTTAAGAATAGCTTCAAGGTATCATGAATTCGCCAATAATTATCCTCAGGTTTGTCCATAATGGTTGAAAGGAAGTGTTTCAGGTAGGGGATGTATTCCGTATAATGTTCCTCGCTAACCAGTCGATATATTTTTGAAATATCATAATATCCGGCCTCAGCCTGTTCGATGATTTTACAAACATAAGGATAAATTTCCCCTCTAGCTATCTTCTCTTCGCTCAAATCATACCGACTCGCCCAATAATATACGATATCATATAGAAAAATCCGATTGGTATCATCATAGCCATGCAGACGATGCGAAATCATTCCTTCTAATTGCCCTTGACTGTACATCTGAGTCAAGACATCAAAGCCTTCTCTGATACCCCAAATGGTCAACAATCTAGAGGCTTGATAGCGTAAATGGTCATCATCACTGTCCAATAATGAAGTCAACTTTTGAATCGTTTCTTCAGGAACATCCTCTAGATCAACATCTTCCAATATATCTGCATAATCAACCCCTTCAGGGACTTTATAAAACAAATCTTCTAATTCTTTATTGTTCATCACTTCTCCATTATTTGGGGAATTATTTCAACGTCAATCCTCTAAAGTCACCGGAAAAATATCTGCGCCACTGTACATTTTATCTTCCATTTCTTTCCACTCAATAACTAATTTATATAGTTCATCCGTTGAGATAAAGCAAGGTTCCCCAAGACTTTCATCATCCATTTGATAATATACTTCTGTTTCTTCTTTACCTATATCAATATTGAGCATATTACCACCAAAATCAGACGCTTCTTTTTGACCAGTAACAACCGCCTCTAATTCTTTATAAATGTGAGGGTAAAAAGTATTAACCTCAATAATAAAAAACTCACCTAAAGTTTGATAGTTTTCATCCAAAAATTTTATCGATAATCTAATATCACCGTTAGGATATTTAAATATTCCATATTGTCTTTTTAACATTTGTTACGTCCTATATCTTTCTATTTATTTACTGCTAGGAAAAGCTGAAATAATCTTTTCATTAGAGTCTAAATACATCGTAATTTTCATTCCATTCTTACTTATACCTTCATAAATGTTTCTTGAGTTAGTGTCAAATACCCTTGCTTCATATGCCTCATTAATGGTATCTACAACCTCCTGAGGGCTCATATGGTCAGGGAAGAAGGTGGAGTTCCCTCCATTGGCTTTCTTAAGAGTTCCATTTACTTCAACTTTCGCTTCATAAACCCCGGCATCATTTAAGGCGGGTCCTTTCGTACCTTCGATAATTTTTCCAGAAGTCCCTTCAACCATATCATAATGATAGCCACCTGCTTGTCCTCTCCTATTTATATCACCTTCAAAAATGTGGCTCAAAGACTTCTCAGTAAAATTCTCTGTATGTTTGAGATTTGCTAAGTCATCCAAATTGTACATTTTGAATTCAGAAACATTCCGATTCCAACTTTCAATTTTCCTATTGGAGAAAGGAATCTTTCCTTTTACCTTACTAAATACATCCGAGAACGTTGTATAGGGTTTATTGTAGTACTGATTATAGCCAACATAAGAGGTATACAAGGTACTTGCTAGTTGGAAGCTCTCAGTAACAGTTCTCACCTTTTTGATATCTTTTGCCCGATTGATTTCTTCCTGTGTAGCAGGTTTGCCTGTAAAAGGATCAATTCCTTCTTCAATTATATAATAATCATATTTAGTTTGAAAGGCGGGATCTCGCCAACTAAGCATTTTTTGACTATCTAAAAGGAAATAGCGATCTAGTAGGTAATCATAATTAGCGCGTTCTGTTTCAGATTTAAATAGTTGTGCATAGGGATTCACATGGGCCATGGAGATCAATGTTTTAAGTTCTGGGTAGGCCTCTTCTAACGCTTCTTGATCCATTGCATCGATACGTTTCTTAAATTTCGGGTCCACCTTGGCTAATTCTGAAGGTAATAATCCTAAGTGATCATTCTTCACTTCATTATATCGCTTCCAAATTAGTTTCACATCCTCATAATCCATAGTAGCAGTCACATTATCGCCTTGTCCCATTGTAAGAAACCTTTTATATGATTGAATCACAGAACCATACTCTTCCTCCAGTTCTGCACGTGACATTTTTGAGAGTTTTTCCTCTAACGTTTCAACCTTCGGGTTCTTCACTTTGTTCAGGACTGCTTGTCGTTTTTGCCATCCTAAAGAGATTGTTTGCTTCCATGATAGATCAGCTCCATTACTTGGGGGCAAGTAGGTTCCACTGGCAGCATCCCATGATTGTGCAGCTTGGGCAAAACCATTTTGAACGGCCAATAAATACTGCTCTGAATTTAAAAAGATAGTTGGAGAGACTGCATTAAAAGTAAGCAGGCTAATTAATATTTTCTGTAATTTTTGTTTTGCTCCTTCTAATACGGCTATAGATAGCGAAAGATTTAGAAAAGCTGAAATCTTATCATCCGATTTTGTTTCCATTAACTGTCGTAGATTAGAAATCTTTTGATCTGCTTCCCTAATTTTTTCTTCTAAATCAACTTGACGCCAACTTTTACTATCTACGTCAGAGGTATATTGACTGACAAATTTTTGACACTCCTCCGCCAGTGATTCTTGGTATAAGACAATCCCTTGAATTAATGGAATTACAGTACTTGTAATATGCGCCTTTGCTGAGTCGTAAGCATGCCCTTTTAACTCTTCTTCAGCTACAAAATTTTCAAGAACTTTAATCAATTCAATATTCTGTTGCACGCACTGGGCGGATATACTAGATAAACTAGTTGCCTGACTTCTGGCGGATTCTAGATACATATCTATACTCATGTGATTTCCTCCGTCACTAATCGTCTTTTTTCTTGGTGAATCGAATCTAACTTCATTTCAATAGATTTATGTTCTTTCCGAAGTTTTTCTAATTCTTCATCCAGACTGTATTCCATTATTCTCACTTGATGCTGGAATTCTAACTGGTCATTCATCATTTGACTTTGATATCTACTACCTTCGAAAAGAAAATCTAGATCATTTAACCAATGTGAATCATTCAACAGCTGATCCATTACTTCCATTTTCTTCGAATCTAATTTTTCTATTCGCTGATATAAGTCCCACTCCTTATCTGAAAGTTGTAGTTCTTTCTCATGGAGCTTATTCCATGTCTCTTCTGCACTCATATCTAATCCTCTAATACATCTAAGTATTTTGATTTCGCTTCATTTGAGAATGACGGCTTAGACTGAATAGTATTCAAAATATTTAAGTTTTGACGAATCATGGCATCCTTATCTTCAAATTGGTCGGCTAAGCTATGGATATTTTGAATCATATTCACAATATGATTCGATAGTTGAGTCTGAAGATTCTCAAATTGACTAATACCATTTTTTGCACTATTATTACCAGCAACTGTCGTTTGTTCATCTCTTTGGACTGTTATAGCCGGATGATCATTGGCAGATCCTATTGCAGTAGCATGCTTAGCAGCCACCGAAAGATCACTTTTTACTGTGTATTTATCTCCCATTCATTTCTCCTTTTAATTTTTTCATATTATAACATCTTTCACAGCTATAAAAAAGCCTAGTTAGTGGTATTCCCAGCACATTCGCTCACGCAAAAAAACTCAAGCCGACTGACTTGAGTTCCATATTATTGATCATTGCGGCATTCATACCAAACTTAGGGTGTTAAATGGAATAGCTTGAAGAGAGGTTACGGGTTTGGGTTTTTCAACTCTTCCCGCACTTGCATTAAGAGAAGGCCTAGCTTGTTCTTCCCAGAGCCATCTCCACCATCAGCCCAGTAAGCGTCGTTTTGCGTATGTTCGATGATGATAACATCTCCTGTCGCTAGCAGTTCTTTTGTTTAAATTAACACGCCTACAGAATCATCCTAATATCAAATTTTTTTGAGAAATACATAGACAAACTTCTTCTAAATTAATAAACTGACTTCATCATATGCTATAATTTAGTTATATTTTACAAAAATGAAAGTTTCTAACTAATGCCCCTATTTGCTCATTGATGCAACGGTGCTGTTATTTCATTATCAGTTTGATGTTATGCTTTATCAAGGAGTTTCGTCTATGCTTCAATACCTTAAGCCTCTGCGCTGGTATCTTTTCTTTAATTTTCTCTTTAGTGGACTGTCCAATATTTGTACTGCTCTTCTTCCATACTTTACACAAGAATTAATTCGTGGCCACTATCAAATAGCTTTGTCAGGTTATTGCATCGCAGTTATAGGTTACCTGACTTGCAACTACATCCAAATGCGCCTTGACTGGAAACAGGCCATTCTCTTTTCGACAAATCTAAAGAACGATTGGTTTCAATCTCTTTTAGGACTTGCCCACCATGATTTCAAGCAGAAAACAGTCGCAGAATACATTTCTTATCAATCTAATGATCTTGATTCACTGGAAAAAGATTATCTACCTCCACTGATGAGTTTTTTTAAGCAGATTCTACGAATTTTGATTTATACCGTCATTATTACCAGAACGATCAATCCTATAGTGGCACTGATCCTACTGATTTCAACAGCCATCAGTATTCAAATTCCAAAGATCGTTGGTCAATTGACTGCGAAGCGTAGACAAACCTATCTTGAAAAGCAAGCTGATTATTATCGGACCTTGGAGGATCTATTCCGAGGACATCACCTAGTTAACAAACTCACTCTACCTCATTTTATAGAGCAACAAAGAAGTTCTCTCAAAAACTTGCAGGATAAGTATCTTGGGTATGGTTTGACTAAAATTACAGGTATTCTCTTGACGGGTATTTCTTTTGAATTCATTAGCCTTATTCTCTTCTCTTATCTAGCTTACTCTCTATATCATCAGCAAATTGGTATCCCTGAGGTGGTGGCCAGTTTTGGTTATATTACAGCCTTCTCAGAACCAATTCAAGAAATCCTTTACGATCTGCAAATGTTGGAGTCGGTAAAACCTGTAATTAAAAGCTTTCAAACTATTGTTAAGCATCCATCTTCAATTCAGTCACCACAGCCTTCCTTTGAAACGATCACATTGAAGAATCTTTCTAAACAACTTGGGGAATCAACATTGAAGATTTCTTTTGCCACCATTCACAAAGGAGATAAGGTTGCCCTCATAGGAGAGAACGGATCAGGTAAGAGTAGCCTACTCAATATTTTAAATGGTACGGATGAGGATTTCCAAGGTGAGATCTTGCTGAATGATCTTCCCCTAAATCAGCTTTGGGGAAGATTTGGCCTGATCTTGCAACAAGAGCATAGCTTCATCTCTAGTTATGAAAATAATGTTACGCTATTCAATACTTTCCCCGCAGAGTTTAAGGATGCGGAATTCGAAGCAACACCTCCTCAATCCCTGTCAGGTGGTCAACAACAACGTATGTACCTCAATCGAGAAAAAAACCGCCAGAGTCCATTAGTTATTATGGATGAACCTTTTTCAGCCTTGGATGCTCATCAGTTCGAGGCAGAATTGAAAAAAGTACTAGACTTACCGTGTGCTGTCATCATTACTTTACACCGACAGAATGAAGCACTAAAGAACTTTGACCAGGTCTGGGAAATTAGATCTGGAGAACTAATCATTCAAAAAAATGAGTAGACTTGCTTTCTCACGAAGATTTGTTTTACCATGATCAATACATCATCAGGCACAGATAGATTGAGGTCATCTTAACCTCAAAAAGAGAGTGGGACAGAAATCGGTAATTCGTTAGAATTCGATTTCGTCGTC
>NZ_JAJCHF010000069.1:0-295 GCF_020554365.1 Streptococcus sp. 210928-DFI.4.42 | reverse complement strand
CAGGACTAAATCCTTAACTTAAATTATTTGTCTAACTTTTTGGGGTCAGTACAGACTCTCAAATTTCGAGAGTCTTTTTTAATTGAATAAAAAAATAAAAGGCTGAGAACACTCAACCTTTTCTTCTTTCCACCCTGAGGGAATCGAACCCCCATCTCAAGAACCGGAATCTTACGTGATATCCATTACACTAAGGGTGGCAACTGTTATAGTATATCAAATTTTCAAAAATTTTACAAGTAAAAAAGAGAGTGGGACAGAAATCGGTAATTCGTTAGAATTCGATTTCGTCGTC
>NZ_JAJCHF010000068.1:0-299 GCF_020554365.1 Streptococcus sp. 210928-DFI.4.42 | reverse complement strand
GAACCAACGCATGAGGGAGTCAAAGTCCCTTGCCTTACCGCTTGGCTATACCCCAATAATAATATTAATAAATAGGCGAGTGATGGGGATCGAACCCACGCATGCCAGAGCCACAATCTGGTGTGTTAACCACTTCACCACACCCGCCATAAGTATTAACACGGGCAGTAGGAATTGAACCCACACTGAAGGTTTTGGAGACCTTAGTTCTACCTTTAAACTATGCCCGTAAAGGATGGAAGGGGAGGGATTCGAACCCCCGAACCCGAAGGAGCGGATTTACAGTCCGCCGCGTTTAG
>NZ_JAJCHF010000067.1:0-304 GCF_020554365.1 Streptococcus sp. 210928-DFI.4.42 | reverse complement strand
CCATAACCAAACAAGACGCCGATAGGACCACCCAAAAGCCCGATAACTGCACCGAGCAAGCCACCTTTTAGGGTTGCATCCGTCGTTGAATCTTCAAAATCATAGCGTTCTTTTTCAACGATATGACCGTTTTCATTTTTGACCAGGGCGATTTGAGCAACCTTGGTCGTCTGAGTTTGGCGGAAAGCCTTCAAATCTGCAAAGGACTGATAAGCTTCGCTTTCAGTGTTAAAGATTGAAACTACTAGATTTTCCATAGTTAGTACCTCTTTTCTAAAAATTACACATACATTATAACACAGTT
>NZ_JAJCHF010000066.1:0-340 GCF_020554365.1 Streptococcus sp. 210928-DFI.4.42 | reverse complement strand
ATCTTTTCAGAATTCATGGATTACTATATAAGACCATCTTTTCAGAATTCATGGAACACTATATAAGTCCATCTTTTTAAAATTTATGGAACACTATATAAGTCCATGATTTTTAAATCTATGGATTTCTATAGAGTTTTAGTAGCTTAAAGAGAAACATTTAGCCCAAAATGTTGGGCTACGGCGTGGGGCTATCGCTATTCCACGCCAACTATTGTCGATATGTAATCAGTTGTAAATAAAAGTATCTATCTCGGATCAAGCAGAGTTTCTGTTACTCTTTGTCAAAGAGTAACGTTTTTGTAGTTTTGACATTGCTGCGCAACGTACAAAACTAAAA
>NZ_JAJCHF010000065.1:0-405 GCF_020554365.1 Streptococcus sp. 210928-DFI.4.42 | reverse complement strand
AGTCTTTTAAGAATTGATATGTTTTTCTGGACTCTTCAAATTCTAAACTGATTCCCTGAATTTTTTCTTGGGTCCGGCTTTGAATATTTAATAACTTAATTTGTTCAAAACCATCAATAAAGTTTGTCATTTTTGATAAATAGTGATTATTTTGTAGAGAATAATTATTAGTTGCTTTAGTCATTAACTTTCCAGGAATTTGTGATAGGAAAACCGTTATACTCGACAATAAAAGAAAGACTAATGCTAATCGCCATTCTATATAAATAATAGCAACCACACTCATGATAAGGCTCCCTAAATTTGAGATTAGAGAGATTCTAGGGATTAATAAATTTTCTTGAATAAGGTCACTGTTTTTGGTGATATTATTTAAGAAATCTGAATGGTTACGGTTGTCAATTT
>NZ_JAJCHF010000064.1:0-483 GCF_020554365.1 Streptococcus sp. 210928-DFI.4.42 | reverse complement strand
ATGGCGCGAGACGGAATCGAACCGCCGACACATGGAGCTTCAATCCATTGCTCTACCAACTGAGCTACCGAGCCAAATTGCGGGAGCAGGATTTGAACCTACGACCTTCGGGTTATGAGCCCGACGAGCTACCGAGCTGCTCCATCCCGCGTTAATATTAAGGAGGATGTGGGATTCGAACCCACGCACGCTTTTACACGCCTGACGGTTTTCAAGACCGTTCCCTTCAGCCGGACTTGGGTAATCCTCCAAGATAACAATGGACCTTGTAGGACTTGAACCTACGACCACTCGGTTATGAGCCGAGAGCTCTAACCAGCTGAGCTAAAGGTCCAACAAGATCAACAATATAGCGGCGAAGGGGATCGAACCCCCGACCTCCCGGGTATGAACCGGACGCTCTAGCCAGCTGAGCTACACCGCCATAATATCGGGAAGACAGGATTCGAACCTGCGACACCTTGGTCCCAAACCAAGTACTCT
>NZ_JAJCHF010000063.1:0-501 GCF_020554365.1 Streptococcus sp. 210928-DFI.4.42 | reverse complement strand
AGATGAACTTTTCAAAAAAACAACTTTCCGAAAAATTGATCTTTTTCGGAAAGTTGAACAATAAGCGAAAAAACAACCCTAACCGTTGGGACTGTAAGGAATTTTAGCGATAGATTGTCCGCCCTCTAAACTGAAATCAGCTCAGAATGGCTATCTCAGCATAATTTTTTAACATTTTATACAAAAAAAATTAACTATTCGGTATCAAAATTTCGAAAATTTTACCGAATAGTTAAAAAAATGAGCAGAATAGAATTTTTTTAATCGTATCTAATGTGAATAGTTGGACGACGAGGATAGTCGGCATTTAGCCTCAAAATACTCGTTAATCAAAAAAGAGCGTAAAAATCCCTAGAAGACAACAGTCCTCTAGGGATTTAGTTTATCCTTGAGAGGATTATGTTTTGGAATCTTTTGTAGTATTGTCAAATATTTTGAGTCAGGAGAGGATTGTGTTTTCTTGTGGAATTATTTATAGTAAGGGGGTAGTTACTGGAGTAG
>NZ_JAJCHF010000062.1:0-540 GCF_020554365.1 Streptococcus sp. 210928-DFI.4.42 | reverse complement strand
CCCCAAAAGTTAGACAGAAAAAATCTAACTTTTGGGGTGTTTTTATTATGAAATTGACATATAAGGATAAGGTTCAGATCTATGAACTTAGAAAACAAGGGCGAAGCTTCAAAGAGCTTTCAAATATATTCGGGATAAATATTCCTAATCTTAGGTACATGATTAAATTGATTGATCGTTACGGTATAGAGTTCGTCAAAAAGGGGAAGAACCGTTATTATTCTCCTAAATTAAAACGAGAAATTATTGATAAAGTTCTGCTTGAAGGTCGTTCTCAAATAAGGGTGTCTCTAGATTATGCTCTCCCAAACCAAGGAATGCTTCCAAATTGGCTGGCACAATACAAGAAAAATGGGTATACTATTGTTGAGAAAACAAGAGGGAGAGCACCTAAAATGGGACGCAAGCCAAAGAAGAAACCTGAAGAAATGACAGAGTTAGAACGTCTTCAAGCAGAAAATGAATACCTGAGAGCGGAGAATGCTGTTCTAAAAAAGTTGAGAGAACTCCGATTGAGGGACGAAAAAGAGCAAGAAGAAA
>NZ_JAJCHF010000061.1:0-553 GCF_020554365.1 Streptococcus sp. 210928-DFI.4.42 | reverse complement strand
CTTAACACCCTTACAGTGTTAATGGAGCCTAGCGGGATCGAACCGCTGACCTCCTGCGTGCAAAGCAGGCGCTCTCCCAGCTGAGCTAAGGCCCCACAAGACCTCTCAAAACTAAACAAGACCAACGTACAGGTTTCCATTTCCTTAGAAAGGAGGTGATCCAGCCGCACCTTCCGATACGGCTACCTTGTTACGACTTCACCCCAATCATCTATCCCACCTTAGGCGGCTGGCTCCTTACGGTTACCTCACCGACTTCGGGTGTTACAAACTCTCGTGGTGTGACGGGCGGTGTGTACAAGGCCCGGGAACGTATTCACCGCGGCGTGCTGATCCGCGATTACTAGCGATTCCGACTTCATGTAGGCGAGTTGCAGCCTACAATCCGAACTGAGACTGGCTTTAAGAGATTAGCTTGCCGTCACCGACTCGCGACTCGTTGTACCAGCCATTGTAGCACGTGTGTAGCCCAGGTCATAAGGGGCATGATGATTTGACGTCATCCCCACCTTCCTCCGGTTTATTACCGGCAGTCTCGCTAGAGTGCCCAACT
>NZ_JAJCHF010000060.1:0-570 GCF_020554365.1 Streptococcus sp. 210928-DFI.4.42 | reverse complement strand
AACTTTCCGAAAAAGATCAATTTTTCGGAAAGTTGTTTTTTTGAAAAGTTCATCTCAAAATTCACCTTATTGTTTAAGAGACTTTAGGGCAAACCCATCTTGAGTAATAAGCAGTATCTCTTCTAGTACCTTTTATGATGGGACATCTTTGATGTTACAGCAAAGTAGTCAATCTTCATGTTGTTTTTTCATGCTTAGTCACCGACAACTTTAAGATCGCTAGCGACTACTTTTACTCCGCCCCAGGTACTACGTGCTATGTTCCACATGACGGATATAGGGATTAATCAGTTCAACCGTCATTATACGTATCATGGGTTTAGCCATACTTTCGTGTATGTTCGTACCCCCTATCAGTGGTGGGGATTTGTAGGAAAGACACCATTTATTGACTTTTTGCACGGGTGGCTTTAAGATGTTGCTGGACGCCTTTCTTGATAATCACTCAGAGTCGCCAGAGTGTCTGGCCCGAGATATGGCAAGGATATACCGCTGCCTGCACCAGTCCTTCGACGCTGACAAATTGCGACATATCATGTAAATTGTCGCATAAAAGTAGTTTCAAAAAAA
>NZ_JAJCHF010000006.1:0-95118 GCF_020554365.1 Streptococcus sp. 210928-DFI.4.42 | reverse complement strand
GCCGTGTCTCAGTCCCAGTGTGGCCGATCACCCTCTCAGGTCGGCTATGTATCGTTGCCTTGGTGAGCCGTTACCTCACCAACTAGCTAATACAACGCAGGTCCATCTCTTAGTGATGCAATTGCACCTTTCAAGTCAACATCATGCAATGTCGACTTTTATGCGGTATTAGCTATCGTTTCCAATAGTTATCCCCCGCTAAGAGGCAGGTTACCTACGCGTTACTCACCCGTTCGCAACTCATCCGCTCGGTGCAAGCACCAAGCTTCAGCGTTCTACTTGCATGTATTAGGCACGCCGCCAGCGTTCATCCTGAGCCAGGATCAAACTCTCATTAAAATAATTGTTTGTCTTAAACTCATTCTGTCACTGACAGATTTATTGTTTTTTTATTGTTCAGTTACTATAACTTTCGTTATAGCGCCCTGCACATTGGTTCGTCTTGTTCAGTTTTCAAAGGTCTTTGTCGCTCTCGCGCGACAACTATATTAGTATATCATGACCCACCCTTACTGTCAACACTTTTTTTCAAAATTTTTTATTTTTTTGAAAGTTCATTTATACACTGTCAACTTTCAGTTCTTAAATTGAATTTTTAAAATCCTTTAGATAGTTCTCTAATTTCTTTTTCATTTTTGTTTTTCCTAGACATCTTCTGTTTGCTAGTAATGCTTCATATTGTTCTTTTTCTTTTACTGTTAATTTTTCTTTAAAACGTTTTAATGCATCTCTCAGAACAACCAGCTCATCTAAATATATTTTTCTTGATGAAATTCTGTGACTAATTTCTCCAATTTCAATATATGGAAGTCTATTAATTTTTCTCTTATCACTTTCCTGTTGTCTTATTTTATCTTTAATATGATTTCTAAATTTTGTTTTGAAATATGTATAAAGTAATTCTTCATTTGTTTCAATTTCAGGATTTTTTTGATAAAGTTCAAACAGAGTTAGCTGACCTTCTTGTTCCCAATCATCCTTTTCCCATAATTGAATATAATACTCTTTTTCACATTTTCTTACGATATATTTTACTTTTTGATACATTTTATTAAATTCCATAAGCTCTCCTTTATTTTTATCTGTATTTTATAAAAATAAAGAAGCCCATTGGACTTTTTTTCTATTCTGCACGTTTTTTTAACTATTTGGTTATTATTTTTAACTATTTTGTCCAAATACACAAAAAAACTGCCACCTGGTGACAGTTTATCGATAGTCCGTACGGGATTCGAACCCGTGTTACCGCCGTGAAAAGGCGGTGTCTTAACCCCTTGACCAACGGACCATTTTTACAACATATTCTATTATACAGAATATTTTTACTCTGTCAACACTTTTTTAATAAAAAAAGAAGGAAATATTTTCCTTCTTTTGAATTAGTTATTTTCTTCTAATTTTGACTTAATCTCATCATATGATAGAGGTTTTGCTTCTTCTTCTAATTCATGCTCTGAATTTTCAGGCATTTTTCCTGTTTCATATAATGATTTAATTTGAACACTATCCAAGGTTTCATATTTTAATAGAGCTTCCGCAATTAATTTATGCGTTTCTCTATTTCCTTGAATAATTTCTGCTGCTTTATTACGGGCTTCATTCAACAAACCACGAACTTCTTCATCAATTTCGTAAGCTGTTTGTTCTGAAATCATTTTTTGTGGGCTTTGAGCACCAAACATCGCATGATTTCCTTCATATTGGACCGGTCCAAGTTTTTCACTCATACCATATTCTGTCACCATTGCACGCGCCATTTGGGTAGCTTGTTCAAAGTCATTTGAAGCACCCGTTGTTTGCGAATTGAAAATAATTTCTTCGGCAACACGTCCTCCCATGAGCCCAGCTAATTGTTCTTTCATATCTTCTTTAGAAAGTAACATTTGATCTTCTTTAGGAAGGGCAATCATGTAACCGCCTGCACGACCACGTGGAACAATCGTAACTTTATGAACTACACGAGCATTTGATAAGACCAGACCAACGATTGTATGACCAGCTTCGTGATAAGCAACCATTTCACGTTCTTTTTGTGAAATCGTCCGATCTTTCTTAGATGGACCTGCAATAACACGATCTTCTGCTTCATCGATATCAGCAGCATCAATTACTTTTTTATTTCGACGAGCTGCAACCAAGGCTGCTTCGTTCAAAACATTTTCGAGATCAGCACCGACAAATCCCGGTGTTTGTTGAGCAACCAATTTCAAGTCCACATCTGGAGCGAGTGGTTTGTTCTTAGCATGAACACGAAGAATTGCCTCACGACCTTTCACATCTGGACGTCCAACTAATACTTTACGGTCAAAACGGCCAGGACGAAGAAGGGCAGGGTCAAGGACATCAGAACGGTTAGTTGCTGCGATAACAATGATTCCTTCGTTACCTTCAAAACCATCCATCTCAATCAAGAGCTGGTTAAGGGTTTGTTCACGTTCATCATTTCCACCACCAAGACCTACACCACGTTGGCGCCCAACAGCATCAATTTCATCGATAAAGATAATGGCTGGAGCTGCTTTTTTAGCATCTTCAAAAAGTGAACGAACCCGGCTAGCACCGACTCCGACAAACATTTCAACGAAGTCAGAACCAGAGATACTGAAGAATGGCACTCCAGCTTCACCAGCTACTGCTTTTGCTAAAAGGGTTTTACCAGTTCCGGGAGGGCCTTCAAGAAGCACACCTGCTGGGATTCTTGCACCCAATTTAGTATAGCGTTTTGGATCTTTTAAAAATTCAACAACTTCAACAAGTTCTTGTTTTTCTTCTTCAGCTCCTGCTACATCTGAAAAACGAACTTTAATATCTTCTTTATTAGCAGCGCGGGCTTTATTACGACCAAAGTTCATTGCACCTCTGGCACCTCCGCCACCGCCTTGGTTCATCATTGAGAAGAAGAAGAACATGACGATAACAAATGGAACAATTGAAGTAAGAATTGTTATCCACATGCCACTTGAGCTCTCACGCTTGATGGTGATTTCTGCTTTGTGGTCAGCTGCTAATTTTTGTAATTCATTGACGGTGATATCAGATGGAAGGATGACACTAGTAAAGCGAGATACTTTTTGAACACTTGGGGTAAAAAATTGAATTCCTGTATCATCTTTTGATTCTTTAGCTTTATTATAGGTCCCTGCAATTTCAATCACACTACCATTTGGTTGGTAACTGATCGTTTTTACATTGTCATTTTTAATTTCTTTGACCAATTCTGTGTAGTTGATTTGCTGACTTTGACCAACTCCATTACCCGCAAAAAAGTACTGGAATCCTGTCACAGCCGCTACAATAATCAACAAATACAGAAATGGATTTCGAACAAAACCGTTATTTTTTCTGTTATTCATCTAGTCTCCTCTATTTTGAGTACACTTCCTCTTTTAATACACCAACATGGGGTAGGTTACGATAATTTTCATCATAGTCTAAACCATATCCGACAACAAACTCATTTGGAATCGTAAAGCAGGTGTAATCTGCTTCGATCTCAACCAAACGTCCTTCAGGTTTATCCAGTAAGGTAGCAATCTTCACAGATGCTGCATTTCGTTCTTCAAAGAGTTCTTTTAGACTCTTGAGGGTTTTACCTGTATCGATAATATCTTCTACAAATAAAATATCTCTACCAGTAATATCTTGGTCGATATCCTTGATAATATTAATAATACCTGAGCTTGCTGTACCACCATGATAACTTGAAACCAGCATAAAATCCAATTCAATATGTGTATCCACGTGGTTGATCAACTCTGCCATAAATGGAACAGAGCCTTTCAAAATTCCAACAAAAATTGGATTTTTTCCTTGGTACTCTTTTGTTAGGGTTTCACCCAATTTCTTTGCTGCTTCTACAATTTCATCATGTGAAACCAATACTTTTTTTATATCTTTTTCTAACATGTTTTTACCTATCTATTTTTTGAATATAAAGACTATCTTTCATTATACCACTTTTTGAGAGCTTACTCAAATCACTCGTTACCAATCCCACTACAGAAAGAATATTATGATTTTGTTCTATAATGAGAGCCTTTTGCCGAAGAGAAATTGAAATTTTATGGTTGATAAACCACCGTCTTAATTTTTGATGGTGGCCATTAACAAGCAGCTGATCTCCTTCCTTTCTCCTTCTAATTAAGATGGGAGTTTCGCGTGAAACAGAAAGAATTTCTACATTTTCTCCTACTAATGGTTGTCCAAAAGATAGTTTATAATTTGCAATTTCAAAGATATTCCCAAATTCTAACAAAAATGGGAGGGGTTGGTCATCCGACTTTTGACTGATTTTTTGTATTTCAAAGAAATCATATTCTTGATGTAATTCATAATTCGACTTTAAATAATGAATGCAATTTCTTTTTTTTCGCAGTAAATCTAATAATTCTTGAAACTGGGCCCTACCAAGTTGCAAATCTGGAAATTGTGCCAAATACTCTTCTAATAAGAATGATTGTACAGAATGAGAATACGTTCTAAAAGAAGCTAAATCTTGAATGCTTAACTCGCTAGTCAATTCTTTCAGTGCTTGGTGCCAATGATTCACTTCCTCTGCTAAATAGCGAAGACTTGCTTGCATTTGGGGATTTTCTTTTTCAAATTCTGGAAGGTATTGATGGCGTACACGATTTCGAAAATAGTCCTGTGAGTCATTGCTACTGTCTTCAAAGTGAGGGATTTTCATCAACTCATCTTTGGTAAAAGTTAACAAAGGACGGATTAACTCACCCTTACCAAATGGTTGGCGTACAGGAATACCACTTAAATGGCGTAATTTTGTTCCTCGTATTAAGCGCATGAAAGTTGTTTCGGCTTGATCGTTTGCATGATGACCTGTTACTAAAGCGGTGCAATCCTCTTTCTCCATAATCTGTTTAAAAAAATCATAACGAAAGGTACGAGCTTTTGCTTCTGTAAAATCACCCGAATAGTGAGCCACATGGATACGTGTCTCTCGCCTATCAGCTAGCGTTCGAAGTTCACTTTCTTCTAAATCTGATTCTGGTCTTTGTCCATGATTGACATGAGCGAGTACCAGATGGATTTTCAATCGTTCTTTATTCTTATATAAAAGTTCATACAGATTCATTGAATCCAATCCACCAGATAAGGCAACTAAAACACGGCGATGGGGAGTAAATAGATCTTGTTTTTCACAAAACTCTAAAAATCGCTTTTCCATTATTTCAATACCTCATAGATATCTTTTGAAATGTTGGAAATCGTATCATAATTCGAATGATCTGTAAAAATGGCTATTACATAGGGTGAATTTGTATATACAATTGCAACATCATGTCTAAAATCATAGGCATCTCCAATTTTATGAGCAACTTTTACTGGAAGGTCACGCGCAATCCGTTGATCATCATATTTTGTAGAGGAGAGTGTATCAATAATAGGGCCATTTTGTTGATAGACAGCCTCCATGACATTGCCAGCCATTTCAGCGGATGCTTCTCTTTTTTCAACATCCCAATGTTTCTTTGCAATTTTATCCAAAGTTTTTTGGAAGTCTTGATCTGATTGATGAGTGACATAATAATTCAAGATATTATGTCCAACATTATCTGATTCTTTTGCAATTTTATCTACCAACTCTTGAACACTATATTCTTTTCCATCTGGTGTTTTTGAAAGGCTACCACTTCCTTCTGGTTCATAGCTACCTTTGAAATCATTGACTTCTGGAATATATTTGTAGGTTGTAGTTGGAGAAATGGCTTTTTTATTGAGCTGTTCTTGGACGTAGTACAAGTATGGTAATTTCGTTACACTGGCAGAATACATTTCTTTTTGCGGATTGATTCCAGCAGTATTTCCAGTCTCTAATTGTTTTACATAGATTCCATACGAAGGAGAATTGTATTTACTATTTAACAAGTCCTGGACTTTTTCCATTCGATTATCTTTTTCAGTAACGAATGCTTTGTTCACCCAGCCCTGACCTTCAATCTCCACAAACTCATCTCGTAAAGTCTTAGCTGTACGTAAGACTGTCACTTTTGTATAAGGAGAAAGAGGTGTATTTTTTTCTTTTGCACCATTTATTAAGGGTCGGTCATACATTTTAAAACCAGGTTTTAGCCACATGTCTTGTTTTTTTTCTTGTGTTTCTTGTACAACATCAGAAAAAATGACAGAAGAATCTGCTAATACATATCCCTTATCTGCTATTTTAAATACAGCTTTCCCTTCATCATTTACAAAGAGTTGTTCGATTGTAAACGGTGTGTTGGGAAGAATTTCTCCTTTTGCTTTTTTCAACTGAGGATCAGAAAAAACAGAAATTTTGCGATAGACATTCGGGTTCGCTGGAATTGAAGAAAAATAAAGTTCTGATGGATGAGCCATTGTCTGAGAAAACTCAGACTGCTCGATACTCGCTGCTTGAGACCCAATAAATAAAATTGGAACTAACAATAGGAGCAGAAATCGTTTAGACACCTGTATTCCTTTCCTTTTCATCCTTTTGAAGTTTGATCATTTGGTTTTTCTTTTTTAATTCCTCTAATTTTTCATCTGAAAATTCAAGAAATTGTTTAACTGTTTGTAAGATATTTTCCATCGGTTATTGGGGGAGTAAATCTGGGATGGTATAAACATATTCACCATCTTTTGAAAAAGAATACTTTGCGCGTGCATATTTTGTTGCATAATCATCGTCTTTTAATTTTTTAGCGATGTCTTGTTGGTATTCTTTTTGTTCACTTGTTTCTTTATACTCTTTTTCCAACTGTTTGTATTGTTCTTTCTTATCTTGTAGCGATTGATAGCTCTGGGCTAAATTATAAGTTGGAAGAATAAACAGTAACATGACCAATATCAAAACGAGCCCTAGAAAACGATTGCGTTTTTTTCTTTCTTCTTCTAAAAAACGTTTTCGCTGACTTTCGTCTTTGATATATTTATTGTTCATTTGAACGATATTTTTAGGCATCTTCTTCTATCCTTGTTTCACTAATTATTTCGTACATTTTGGATGCATCTTCTTTTTTTGTACTATCCAACATTTCCAAGACTTTAACCGTCAATACTTTATTTCCAAAACGAACTTCAATTTGATCATTCACTTTCAAATCCGTTGAACTTTTGGCTAATACTCCATTGACTTTGATCCGCCCTTTATCTGCAACTTCCTTTGCAACAGGACGACGCTTAATAATGCGAGAAACTTTTAAATATTTATCTAATCTCATACTGTCACCTCTAACATAGTATTGTATCATTTTTTATACATAAAATGCGAAAAATGAGCTAAGAACTTCTAGTCCTCTTCTTTTTCCTGTTTAATTTCCAATAAGGTTTGACCAAATTGCTTCAGAGCTTCTAAAATTTCAAAATCTTTCTTATTTCGAATATCGAAGATCACTTCAATCAATCCTTTTTCCTCTGCAATCTGTGCCTTTAACTGTGTCATTGACAGAGCTTTGAAATAATCCTGTGTTAAAAACAGTTGTTTGGCAATAGGTTCAAATTTCACTGTCACTTTTTGTTGTTTTCTCTCAACAAGACGGACAAAGACTTGATCCAAGTAAGCTTTCACTAAACCAATTTCAAGTAGGTAGGCCACAACATCTGGGTATTCTCCAAAACGATCGATCAATTCATCTTGCAAATATTCATAGTCCGTCGCAGAATTCATTTCACGAATTTGTTTGTAAATTTCAATTTTTTGACGTTGATCTGAAATATATTCATTAGGTAAATATGCATCTATTTGAAGGTTCAACTCTGCATTGCTCTTTTGCCTACGATGCTCTTGGCCTTGTTTCTTAGCAATAGCTTCTTCTAACAATTGAGAATACATTTCAAAACCAACTGAATCGATGAAACCAGATTGAGAAGCTCCAAGGATATTCCCTGCTCCACGGATCGATAAATCTCGCATAGCAATTTTAAATCCAGACCCCAACTCAGTAAAACCTTTAATAGCTTCTAAGCGTTTTTCAGACACTTCTGTAAGAGATTTGTCTGGACGATACATCAAATAGGCATAAGCAATTCGATTGCTTCGTCCCACACGACCTCTTAATTGATAAAGCGTTGAAAGTCCCATATGATCCGCATTTTCAATAAAGAGTGTATTAGCATTTGGAATATCCACACCTGTCTCAATAATGGTTGTCGTCACTAAGACATCGTATTCGCCATTAATGAAATCCAACAGGGTATTTTCCAGGCGAACTTCACTCATCTGGCCATGAACAAAGCCAATCGAAGCCTCTGGAATCAACTCTTTTAATTCAGACACCTTTTGTTCAATTGTATCTACCTTATTGTAAAGATAATAGGCCTGTCCTCCACGATCCATCTCCCGCAACACAGCATCTCGAATAATAGTTGGATTGGTCTCTAGTACAAAAGTTTGCACAGGATATCGATTGGTAGGAGGTGTTTCAATGACAGACAAATCTCTAATTCCTAGCATAGACATATGAAGAGTTCGAGGTATAGGGGTAGCTGTCAAGGTAAGCACATCCACCTTTTTTTTCAATTCTTTCAAGGTTTCTTTGTGCTTCACTCCAAAACGTTGTTCTTCATCTATCACGATTAAGCCTAAGTCTGAAAAAACAACATCTTTGGACAAGAGCCGGTGAGTTCCAATAATAATATCCACTCGTCCTTTTTTCAACTTTTCAAGCGTTTCTTTCTGCTCTGCCTTACTCTGGAAACGACTTAAAACAGCAACTTCTACTGCAAAAGATTCAAAACGCTCCTTAAAATTGGCATAATGTTGTTGGGCAAGAACAGTGGTAGGAACCAGCACTGCTACTTGTTTATGATCATTTACTGCCTTAAAAGCTGCTCGCATAGCGACCTCTGTTTTCCCAAAACCGACGTCTCCAACCAGCAATCGGTCCATCGGACGATTCGATTCCATATCTTTTTTAATTTCTTCAATGGAACGTAATTGGTCATCTGTTTCAATATATGGAAAATCTTGTTCAAAAGCCTCTTGGTTTTCATCATCTTGGGAATAGGCAAAGCCTTCTAATTGACTACGCTCCGCATAAAGTTTTATCAAATCATCCGCAATGTCCTCCACCTGGGTCTGAACCTTTTGCTTCGTTCTTTGGAAACGCCCATCATTTAACTTGTTAATTTTTGGCGTTTTTCCATCACTTGCAACGTATTTGGACAACATCTGAATCTGATCGACAGGAATCGAGATGCGATCTCCATTTTGATATTGAATTGAAACATAATCACGATGGACACCCGAAATTTCAATCGTTTCAATTCCCAAATATTGACCAATACCATGAACTTGGTGAACAACATAGTCCCCTTTTTCCAGTTCATTATAATTTTTTAGGCGTTCTGCATTGGAAATATTTTGCCTGCGAATCTTTCGTTTGATCTTTTTCTGATAAATCTCTGATTCTGTAATGTAGACAATTTTTTCATCAACAAATTGAAAACCGTGAGCTAGTCCTCCAACAACTAATTGACTAGCTTGAGGAATGATCGTATCCCCATCAATATAATCTAATCGAATCCCATACTCTTCTAAATTTTTATGGAGCTGTTGAAGATTGTGATGAGAAGTTGCTTGGATAATAACTGTATAGTTTGATTTTCGATACCGTTCAATTTCCTCTTTTAGTAAATCAAATTGTCCAAAAAACTCCTGCATGGGATATTGATTGAATTGATACAAATGATCAAACTTCAGATTTCCTAATCCTTTTTGAAAGTTTGAAAAATAAGTTGCAGGCGTATATTTTCGTAATGTTGTACTGGTGTCTGCAAAATACACTTGGCGAGAAGAAGCTCTATTTTTATGTAAATCTTCCGTCAAGAGATTAGCTGTATCTAGTTCAAATCTCGCTATTTGATCTGCTATTTTTTGATAATCATCCAGAAAAACAGGAGTGTGTTTAGGGAGATAATCGAATAGGGTATATTGCTTCTCGTAAAAGAAACTAATAAATTTTCTAAGATCCGGATGAAGTTTCCTTTGAGAAATATCTCCTAAAATTTCTGCTAGATAAGATTTAAATTCTTCATTCGCGCTCTGTTCTTGCAATTGTTCGATTTGCTGCTGACCACGGATGAAATCTTCCTCTTGCAACAATAGATCACTCACTGCCTTCAGTTGAACTTCTTCAACATTTTCAACAGAACGCTGACTTTCTGGGTCAAAGATTCGGATTCCATCAATCTCATCTCCGAAAAATTCAATCCGATAGGGTTGGAGTTGGTCGATCTCAAAGATATCTAAAATATCTCCTCGTAGACTAAACTCTCCCTGTTGCAAAACTTGGCTCACCTTTTGGTAGCCAATCTTCTGTAATGTTTCACTCAGAGTAGTTAAGTCTATTTCTTGATCGACCTTCAATTGAAAAATGCTAGATGCAAAAACTTTAGGAGAAGGTAATAGTAGTTTTATACCACTCACATTGGTCACAAGGATGCCTTGACGATCCTCTTGACATAAAAAGTTCAAAGCCTCTAATCGTGAAAATTGCCTTTCTTGTGAAGCAAAAACAAATTCTGCTAAAGGGTTATCATCTCCCAAAAATGTATGGACTTTCTCTTCTCCAAGTAAAGCAATAAAATCACTAGCCAATCGTTCTGCTTCGTTATAACTGGAAGTAATGAGGACTGCTTTTTCAATAGAATCAAAGGCTGAAGCCATTACAATAGCCTTTGTGGTCGCAGACAATCCTAAGATCAATTCCCTATTATTTTTTTGCAAACCTTGTTGCCAGGATAGAAGGTTGGAGTTTTGACTCACTAAATCAATTACATTCATCTACTTACCCGTTGTATTTCTGCATGCTTCTTTCAAAATTTTCTTCTACCAAGTAATCGTTAACCGCTTCTTCTACTCGATCAATTGTTTGTAGAATAGTGATGTAATCGTCTTTATCAAATTTTCCTAAGACATGATGAACAACTGACATGCCCTGCTTAGGTCTTCCAATTCCAATCTTAATTCGATAAAAAGTCTGAGTTCCAATATGATTGATAATCGATTTGATTCCGTTATGACCTCCAGCTGATCCTTTCGCTCGAAGACGAATCTTACCAACTTCCATATCTAAATCATCGTAAATAACCAAAAGATCTTCAATATCCAGACCATAATAAGTCAGAAGGGCATGGACCGCTTTTCCACTCTCATTCATGAAAGTGGTTGGCTTTACAAAATAGACCTTTTCGCCATTCAAAAATGTTGAGGCAATATCAGCTTGAAAAATTTTATCATGGGAGAAAGTAAGATTTAAAGACTTTGCCATTTGATCAACTAACATAAAGCCTACATTGTGTTTCGTTTCAAAATACTTATCACCTGGATTTCCCAATCCAACAATTAATTTCGTCATCTCTTTCCTTTCAAAACACTAAAAGGGTTGGAAATATCTTTTCCAACCTTTACATTTTTTTAACTCTCTTATACATTAAAACGGAATTCCATGATGTCCCCGTCTTGGACAACATATTCTTTTCCTTCTTCGCGCAAGCGTCCTGCTTCTTTTACAGCCTTTTCAGAACCGTATTTAACCAAATCATCATAGGACATGGTCACGGCACGAATAAATCCTTTTTCAAAATCAGAGTGGATGATTCCAGCAGCTTGAGGAGCTTTCATGCCACGTTTGAAGGTCCAAGCACGCACTTCTTTTTCACCAGCTGTGAAATAAGTGCCAAGTCCCAACAAGTGATAAGCTGCACGCGTGAGTTTATCAACTCCAGACTCTGTTAGGCCAATTGCCTCTAAAAATTCTTGTTTATCTGCATCATCTAGCTCAGAAATTTCTTCCTCAGCACGCGCAGAAATCACCACGACTTCCGCATTCTCTGTTGCCGCAAAGTCACGAATTTGCTTCACATACTCGATAGAATCTGGATCTGCAACAACATCTTCATCCACATTGGCTACATAAAGAACTGGTTTGGTAGTCAAAAGGAAAAGTCCTTTCACCACTTTTTGTTCTTCCTCCGTGAATTCAATGGTCCGAGCTGATTTACCATCTTCAAGAACTGGTTTGATTTTTTGTAGAACATTAAATTCTGCAACAGAATCCTTATCTTTTTGTGTACGAGCGATTTTTTCTACACGCGCATAGCGTTTATTGACAGACTCTAAGTCAGCTAAAATTAATTCTAAATTGATGGTATCAATATCTGCTAGTGGATCAACAAAGGCATCTTCACGACCTTGCTCCCGCATGACATTTTCATCATCAAAAGCACGCACTACATGGACAATGGCATCTACTTCACGGATGTTGGCCAAGAATTTATTACCAAGTCCTTCCCCTTTAGAAGCTCCTTTCACAATCCCAGCAATATCTGTAAATTCAAAAGTAGTCGGAACTGTCTTCTTAGGAGTAATCATTTCCGTCAATTTTTGGAGGCGTTCATCTGGAACTTCTACCATCCCGACGTTTGGATCAATGGTCGCAAAGGGATAGTTTGCGGCCTCTGCTCCTGCTTTTGTAATTGCGTTAAATAGGGTTGATTTACCAACGTTTGGTAAGCCAACGATACCTGCTGTTAATGCCATTTTTCTTTTTCTCCGTTCAAATTTCAATCTCTTTTATTATAACATAATTCAAAAGACAAGTGATGAAAAATGAAATATTTCATCACCTTTGAAACTAGATTTTTTCATCAAACTGTAACGTTCTAAAAAGATAAAAATGGTATACTATATTTAACAATGAACAAAGGAGTTTTTCAGATGAAAAAACAAACATGGAAATCTATTTTTCTTTCTTTAATCGCTATCTTTACTCTCTTTCTTCTTGGAGCTTGTGGACAACAATCTGTTCAAAAATCCTATCTTCAGGCAATCAACCAAGAAAAGAAAACAGATGTTCGTATTACACTAGAACATAAAGGTGATAAAGCGATCAGTAACCAAACCACCACTACTATTTATTACAAAGAGGCGGGAGTTACGAAAGATCAATTAAAGGAAATGATCGATAAATATGATGAAGAATACAAAGATGTCAAAGGATTCACACATTCTGCTGAATATAAAGATGATTATATGGTTGAAAAAACAACACTAAATTATGAAAAGGCAGACTTAGATCAGCTAATTGAAAAGAAATTAGTAACGACACAAAAAGATAAAAAAGTCGACTATATCAGCTTCAAATCAACTTTTGATATGATGAAACAGGGTGGTTTCAAAGAAGTTAAAAATGGAAAATTTGAAGAATTAAAATAATCGAAAAGGTTCGGTCACATAAGTGACTGAACCTTTTATAGTACTTTCTTCATTTTCTGTTCAAAATCATGGCGACTCATCATGACCACATGATCACAATTGCTACACTTGATTTTTATGTCTGCACCAAGTCGCGTAATTTCCCAACGATTTGCCTTCTTGCCTGTTTCTTTAATCACACAAGCGTGAGGCTTTTTCATTTCTACAAAATCACCTAACGTATACATGATTCACCTTTGTTAATTTGTGCGAACTGGCGTAATCAATTGAATGAACCCTTGTTCATTTCCTTCTGGAACCAATGTAAACGGTCTAACAGAAGAAATAAAACGAATAACAACTTGTTCACTGTCAATAGCTTTGAGCGCTTCAATCAAATAAGTTGGATTAAAGCTAATAGACAAATCCTCTCCTGAAACGGCGCTCGTATCGATCTCTTCATTTACTCGCCCAACTTCTGGTGAATGAACGTGAGAAGAAACCACTCCATTTTTGAACTCTAATTTAACCGTTCCGTTTTGAGTCGCATTTGAAAGAAGACGAGCACGCTCCATTGCAAATCGAAGGTTGGCCACATTGAAGGTTGCCTCTGTATTGAATTCTGTTGGAATGAGACGGTCTGTATCAGGATAATTTCCTTCTAGCAAACGGGTATAAAAACTAATGTGTTCGCTTCTAAATAGGATTTGATTGTTAGCAAAGAAAACTTCAACTGTTTCAATATCATCAGAAAAGACAGAGGTGAATTCACGAAGAGAGCGACTTGGGATGACAACATCAAAGTTGTCTCCATTTTTCTCCAGTGTAATCACTTTTTGACTCATACGGTGAGAGTCTGTTGCTACTGTTTTTAGCTCTTTATTATCCGATAGAACAAAGTGAACACCTGTCAAAATTGGCCGACTTTCTTGTACACTTGCTGCAAATGCTGTTTCATTAATTAATTGTTTTAATAATTTTGTTTCCAAAACTAATGGATTACTTGCAGCAATTTCTTGAATACGTGGATATTGATCTGCATCTTTTCCTTTAAGTGTAATTTCTGATTTTCCACTTGTTAAAAGAACCTGTTTTTGTTCAATCTCTTTAAAATCTAAAGTAACATCTGGTAAACTTGAAACCACATTAATAAAGAAAGTTGCTTCCAATAAAATAGAACCTGGGGAGGTCACTAGTAAACCAGCATTTTCGTCTTTGATAGAAATAAAGTTTTCGATTGAAATTTGGCCATTCGATCCTGATAAGGCAACTCCTTCTGGAGTGACATCAATTTTAATCGTGGAAAGAATTGGGATAGCATTTTTTGAACTGATCGCTCTTTTGGTAGTATTTAGTGCTTGTAAAAATAAAGTTTTGTTAATAGAAAAATTTATCATGGTCATTCCTTTTATTTATTTTATGATTAGTAAGTTAATAGTAATAGTAGGTTGTGTGGAAGTTGTGGAAAACTCTCTGAATCCTATCTATGACTTAAAAAGTTACTTGTTTAAAAAATGTGCATAACCCCTAGAAGTTAAGAGAAAGTTATCCACAGATTAATTTAACTTTTTCTTGATACTTTGAATTTCGAGTCGTAGATTATCATCTGTGTCGACCATACTTTTAATTTTTTCATAAGCATGAATGACGGTCGTGTGGTCTTTTCCACCGAATTCTTTTCCGATTCGAGGAAGTGAGTTGTCTGTCATCTCTCTTGAAAGATACATGGCCACTTGTCGTGCTAGGACAATATTCTGAACTCTTCGAGAACCTTTGATTTCTTTTACACTGACTCCATAAAAGGCTCCAACTGCTTCCTGAATTTTTTCAATGGGGATGACAAGCGTCTTGCTATTATCGTTTTTACGAGCTCGAATAGCTTCAGCTGCAACATCGATCGTAATTTCTTTTAGTTTTTTCACCTTCGCCATTAAAGAAATATCATTTAAGGCACCTTCTAAGTCTCGGACATTTGAATCAAACTGACCTGCTAGATATTCCAGTGTGTCATTAGGAAAAATATAGTCTAGATCTTCAATTTTATTCCGTAAGATGGCAATCCGAGTTTCAAAATCAGGTGGTGTTATATTTTGCGTTAGTCCCCATTTGAAACGAGTAACCAGTCGCTCTTCAAGACTATCTAAATGATCCGGACTTCGATCGCTTGTTAGAACAATCTGTTTGTTGTCGCTATGGAGGGCATTAAAGGTATTAAAGAATTCCTCTTGAGTCGTGACTTTTTTCCCGCCGAGTGACTGGATATCATCGATCAGTAAGAGATCAAGACTTCGATAGGTATTCTTGAACGTCTTCATTTCTCCTAATCGAAGGTGTTCTAAAAATTCATTAATAAAGGTTTCTGCTGGAACATACTTAACCCGTGCATTTGGAATATTTTCTAGGATTTGATTTCCAATTGCGTTCAATAGGTGAGTCTTTCCAAGCCCTGGTCCACCATAGATAAAGAGAGGGTTGTAAGTTGTTGCAAGATTTTCAGAAACTGCAAGCGCTGCTGCTTTCGCCCAAATATTTCCATCCCCTTGCACAAAATTATCAAATGTGTACTTTGATTTCAGACCTGTATCAATTTTAGGCAACGGTTCGGTTGTTAAGCTACCTGAAGATAATCTCCTATTCTCACCGCTATGACTACTAGGAATTTCTTCGGTATCTTCAAAAACGAAATGGAACTTCAAATCTGTATTGTAGACTTCAAAGCTGGCTGTGATCAAAGCATTTTTTAGATTTGTTTCCCAAAATAATTCTTTATAATTTCCATCAAGATAAATGGTAGCCGTTTCTCCATCGATTTTGACTAATTTTGAATCGGCGACAAAAAAATCATAGGCACTATCTTTTAGTTGTAATTGGGCTAATTCTAAAAAACGAGACCAAAATTGCTCTTCTTGTGACACTATCAGACTTCCCTCCTTTTCTTGAATTGTATCAAATCATACGTACTCCTATTCTACCACAAACAAAAATAGTTTTCCACAGGCTAAATTTCATGAAATTAAATTATAGTTTTAAACTTTTCCACAAGTTGTGGATTTAAATTCACATTGTTTTTAAAAGTTATCCACAAAGTGGGGATAACTAGAGAATATCCTTATTTTTCTGCTATTTACAAAAGATTTTTATGGTGGAAAAGCTTGTCAATATAAAAAATAAAAATAACAGCCTTATTTAAGGCTGTTGATAATTCGTTGGTATTCATCAAGACTGGAAAAAGAAATTTGGATAGTTCCTTTATTTTGAGAAGAGGAGTGTATCGTCACATCTGTTCCTAATATTTTTTTCAATCGTTGTTCCTCTTCTAGTAGGAAGCTCTCTTTTGCTTTTTGTTTTTTCTGTTTTCTTTTTGAACTAATCTTGTTTTCTAATGTTCGAACATTTAAATGATCCTGTTTGATTCGCTCCAACCAAAAGTGCTGCTCTTCTTCATCAAGAGGAACAAGAACACGCGCGTGAGCCGAAGAAATATCATTTTGAATGACTGCTTCTTGAACAGAGGGGGCTAGATGTAACAAGCGAAGCATATTGCTGATATAGGGTCTAGATTTCCCCATAAATTGAGCGATTTGGTCGTGCTTATAGCCATGATCAACGAGCTTCTGGTAGGAGATAGCTTCTTCAATTGGATTGAGATCTTCTCGTTGAAGATTTTCAATAATGGCTTGTCGCATCATTTCTTGATCCGTTAACTCTTTAATAATCGCAGGAACAAGCTCTAATCCAGCAATTTTTAAAGCTCTAAAACGTCTTTCACCTGCAAGCAATTCAAAACCAATTATTGGAGATTTTCTGACAATAATGGGTTGAATTAAGCCATTTTCTTTGATTGACTGAGCCAGTTCTTCTAATTTTTCTTGATCAAATACTTTTCTTGGTTGGAAAGGATTGGTTCGAATGTCCTTTACCGCTATTTTTTCTAATTTTTCCATCTTATGAATAGAATAACACACCTTTACAAATTCGTAAAGGTGTGTTTACAAGTATGTCAAGAAAGTGAAAGTTAATCGCTCAGATCCTCAGTTGATTTTGTCAACTTGATAGAAGTTGTTTGTTGTTTTCCATCACGATAGAATGTGACCTTGATCGTATCATTGATTTGGTGAGAATAGAGGGCGGATTGTAAATCTGCCGTTGACTCGATATCTGTATCATCGATCTTTGTGATGACATCATAACGTTGCAATTTATCTGAAGCAGGCATATTTTCAAGTGTTGAACGAACCAGTACTCCTCCAGAGATTTTTTCAGGAAGTTTTAAATGGCTTAAATCAGAAGTTGAAAGGTTGGATAAATCCATCATTTGGATTCCAAGAGCTGGTCGAACTACTTTTCCTTTTTCTTCTAGCTGCTTGATAATATTGACAACATCATTTGCAGGAATTGCAAATCCCATTCCTTCTACTGAAGTTTGTCCGTTATTTGAAATTTTACTTGAGGTAATCCCGATGACTTGTCCTTGAATATTGATTAATGGACCTCCAGAGTTTCCTGGGTTGATGGCTGCGTCTGTTTGTAAGGCGCGTGTAGAGATATTTTGTCCATTATCGGCTTTCAATTTCACATTGCGGCCTTGGCTGGAAATAATCCCTTGGGTAACAGAATTAGCATAATCTGTTCCAAGAGGGCTACCAATTGCAATTGCAGTCTCACCGACCGTTAATTGGTTTGAATCTCCGAATTCAGCTACTGCCTTTGCTTTATCTGCACTAATGCGAACGACTGCAATATCAGAATAGACATCTGACCCAACTACTTCTCCGGGGACTTTATTCCCATCTGCTAAAAGAATATCTACTTTTTTAGCACCATTGATCACATGGGTATTGGTAACAAGGTAGGCATATTTTCCTTCTTTTTTATAAATGACCCCAGAACCTTCACTAGAAATTTGTGAGTCAGAGTTTTCTTCTTTTTCAAATAACCCTTGATTCGAAGAATCAGAATAAGTAATCACAGAAACTACAGCATTTTTCACCTTATCTACGGCCTCACTAGTTGAGGTTGTATTTTTATAAGCTGTTTTAACAGTGGTTGAGTGTACTTGCTTACTTTCAGTATTTGAAGTAGAAGAATGAGAGGTTTGTAAGGTTAAAAAGGTTCCAAGAATCCCACCTAGAAAACCTACAACGAAAATGAGGGTTATGTTTCCAAGTTTTTTCAGTAAATTAGATGAAGATTTCATATTTTCCTCCTAAGGATATCAAATTGTCTAAAGTATAGAAAAACTTTCTTAATTATATCTTAAACAACTAAAGTTATCCACAAATTGTGGATAAGTTGTAGAATTTAGTTGAGAAATGGCTTTAAAAAGGACTTTATAGAATAGATTTCCTTTCTATAGCTGTGGATTATTTGTGGAATTGAAGAATTATGCTACAATAGGGGAATGAAAATTAAATTGATAACCGTTGGAAAATTAAAAGAAAAATACTTAAAAGATGGGATCGCGGAGTATATTAAAAGGCTTGGTCGATTTGCAAAAGTAGAACAGGTTGAGTTAGTTGATGAAAAAACTCCAGATCGTGCCAGTCAACTTGAAAATCAACAAATCCTTGAAAAAGAGGGGGAACGAATTCTCTCTAAAATTTCAGATAAGGAATATGTGATTATATTAGCCATTGAAGGAAAACAATTTCCTTCAGAGAAATTTAGTCAAACGATTGACCAGATTATGACATCTGGTTATTCAAACCTTACTTTTGTTATTGGAGGTAGTCTTGGTCTGTCTCCTGAAGTGAAAAAAAGAGGAAATCTATTGATGAGCTTTGGTCAATTAACTCTTCCTCATCAGTTGATGAAATTAGTGTTGGTGGAACAAATCTATCGTGCTTTCATGATTCAACAGGGGAGTCCTTACCATAAATAACCTTGACGCTCCTTCCTTTTTCTGCTAAAATGAAGTAAGTTCGGTCTCATAGCTCAGCTGGATAGAGCATTCGCCTTCTAAGCGAACGGTCGCAGGTTCGAATCCTGCTGGGATCAAATGAAAGATGCAGCTTTTGCTGCATCTTTTCTTTTATATAAAAATGTATAAATTTTCATCATCTATTAATTTTTGTATAATTCACTATAGACAAATAGTAACGGAATGATTTATTAGGAATATTTTTAAAAAGAACTAACAATCCCTATATAGTGCAAAGTGTAGATTATATAAATTGTGTAAAATAGTTTTCATTCATGTAACAAAAACATTAAAAACATTACAATTTTACCTATTCCCTTTAATTTTAGGCTATTTTATATTATAATTTTTTGTATATAAAATTTTATTTTTTATAATAATACTAGAGTATAATAAAATAGAAAAAACAAAGTGGGAGAGTTTGTGTGATTCAGTCATTAATCTTGTCTTTTCTCTTGGGAGGGATCATTGTTCTGACGTTTGCATTAGTGGACGAAAAAATCTATCAGGAACATCAATTTGCATTTATCTTTCTGCTGAGCACCTTTGTTCTTCTTTTTGAAAGTCTCTTAGTATTTTTAGATGTGACTTTATTTTCAAATATTCGACTCTCTGATTTAAATATGCTCTTATGGCCGGTTTATTTATATCCTTATTATCATTATGCCAATCGGACGAATCGCTTGTGCGCCATTTTTTATTCTTTTTTTACTTATTTAGCGGTTGAAGGAACAGCAACTTTTCTGACGATAATTGTCTCTTCAGTGTTGGGAGATGCTTTAGTAGCAGCTTACTCGATTGTCTACAATATGTGTATTCGTTTGCTTTCTTTAGGAATCATTTTGAAGTTAATTGACTTATTTGAATTTGATTTCACTCCTTTTTATGAGAAAGAATTTGAAAAATATTTAAAGAGACTCATCTGCGTCTATTTTGCTATATTTGTAGTGATTAATTTTTCTTTATGGATTAGTGAACAAGAGCAATTTAAAAATTTTGGGAGTATGTTGGCAACGATTTGTTTTTTCTCTTTTGTAGTCAGCTTATTCCATATGAAAATCGAGCGAGATCAGTATCGTAAAAATTTAGAACTGGAGTATAAAGAATTTTCTGAGCAACAAATGAGTCGGTATATGGCTGAAATTCAAAGTCTCTATTCGATTGTTAGGGGATTTCGTCATGATTTGGGAAATTTAGTTATTTCTATGTCATTAGCTATTGAGGAAGAAAATATTCCAGAAATACAGAGAATCCATAGAGAAGTATTGGAAAAAGGTTATAAAGAGATCAATACAGAAGCATTATCAGGATTCAACTTGGTCAATATCAAAGATTCTGCTTTACGAAGTATTTTGATTCGAGGTTGGTTGGATGCAAGAGATGCTGGGGTAGAAATGACCTTTGAAACGAGTGAACCAATCGAGCAACTACCAGTTGATTTATTGGATATCGTGAGAATCGTTGGGATTCTAGTGACAAACGCTTTGGAAGCTTCAAAAGAAGCAGAAGAAAAGAAAGTTCATATTGCTATTTTCTCTATTTCAAAAATTGTTTACTTAGTGATTCATAATACAACAAATGAAATCACTTTTGATATTAGAAAAATATATGAAGAAGGCTATTCGACAAAAGGAGAAAATAGAGGACTAGGATTAAATAATGTGAGAAAAATCTTAGCAAATTATGGAACGATGTTTTTAGAAACGGAATTGCAAGGAAATCGTTTTTTACAAGTTTTGAAGATTGGAGGATACGAACAAGAATGAAGATTTTTTTATTAGAAGATGAGCTCTCTCAACAGATACGGGTAGAAAAACATATTGCAGAAATTGCTAAGGAATTAGAAATTAAACTTGAAGTGATTTCTACCGGTAAAATTTCGGAATTTGAAAATTATATCCAACATTCGGATATCCACCAATTATATTTTCTAGATATTCATATCCAAGACAATGAGTATTGTGGGCTGGAAATTGCTCAAAAAATACGAGAAGCAAATCCTTATGCCATTATTGTTTTTATTACTACAAAATCAGAATTCGCTTCGATTACCTATCGTTATAAAGTATCTGCCTTAGATTTTATTGATAAAAATTTGAATGAAGATTTATTTAGATTAAAAATCAAGGAGTGTATTGAGTACCTAACAACTATTCAAATTGGAAATGATGATTTGACAGATTATTTTGAGTATGACTTTAAGGATAAAAAGATAAAAATTCCATTTAAGGATATTCTTTATATTGAAACTGTTGGTTCGGCTTATAAATTAAACTTAGTTGGGAAAAATTTTCAAAAAGAAATTGCGGGAAGTTTATCAGATGTCTTGGAGAAAGATGTGGAGGAGAGATATTTCAGTCCCCATCAATCTTTTATCGTGAATAGAAGTATGATCATTGGAATGGATAAGAAAAAGAAACAGCTGCTGTTGAAAGAAGGGTATTCTTGTCCAATCTCAAGAAGCAATATCAAACGTGCCAAAAAATTAATTGAAGAGCAAAATTTAGAATTTAGTGCTTGACAATTAGTTAAATTTTGATATAATGGGATATGTTCTGTTAATGAATATATGGTCCGTTGGTCAAGGGGTTAAGACACCGCCTTTTCACGGCGGTAACACGGGTTCGAATCCCGTACGGACTATATCTCATTCCGCCATAGCTCAGTTGGTAGTAGCGCATGACTGTTAATCATGATGTCGTAGGTTCGAGTCCTACTGGCGGAGCTAGTATAGCACCCATTTGGGTGTTTTTTTTTTGTTTTGAAAAAGGCTAGGATAATGACTATCCTAGCCTTTTATTTATAAGTGAACGATGGTTAGATTCCTTAACTTTTTCGTCTTTTTATTTGTCTCCATTCGTAGAGGAAGAAGAGAATGATTCCAATGAAAAAGGCAATGAGTCCTTCAATGAAGCCTTGGGGAACAAATGTTAAGGTGACTGTTCCGGATCCTTTTGAAACACGAACTCCCATCAATCCTTTCTGGATGCGATGAATTTGGATAGGCTTTCCATTTTGTTTAGCTGACCAGCCTTTATCATAAGGGAGTGTAAAAATAAGGGTAGTGTCTCTATTTGCGTTATAGGCTGCTACCAATTTGTTTTTCTTTTTGTGAATAGCAACTTCTTGCTGACGAATACTAGCGATAGCTTGTGTGTATTGGTCAAGATCCAGAGCAAAAAATTCTGGTGTATCAAAGGAGACTGTCGAATTTTCTGGAAAACTCATACGAATAGTAACTGTTTCTTCTGTGTCAAAATGGCCAATTGAAAAGAATGGAAAGGCATTATCAATGGTATAGCGTTGGGTCTGTCCATTGTAGCTGATTTCAATATCTTTCCGATCATCGTTTGAAAATTGTAAATTTGGAACATTGACATATAGTTGGCTATGGGTAGGAACCGTTACTTCATATTGAATACTTGCGTAGGAAAGATGACTATCTTCTTCAATTTTTGCAGTTTGCAACGAAGATGTAGTATTTTGTGAAGTAGGCGAGAGAATATTTAATTTCTTATAAAATTTATATTTTTCATCCGTGATTTGATGGATGAATCGTGTCTGATTATCCAGTGTCAAATTCGTAAAGGAAGTATTTTTATAAGGTTTTGCTGACAGAAAGGCGATTGGTAAGGCATATTCGTTTTCTGAAAGTGAGACTCCATTTTTGGTTGCAATCTCTTTAAATCCAAATTTTTGAACAGGTTGTTGGCTTAAATTATAGCGAACACCAAATAGACTATCCATTAAAATAGAATTGTTTTGGTATCGAAGATTGAGGTTAGTTCCTTCAGATTTAAATCCTAGTTTGTCCAATGTCGAGCTAGCATCCGTATTTCGTACAGATGAAAATTGAGAAATTCCATTATAACCATACTTCATGCTATCATTGCCCGTTTGTGGATGTAGAATCTCAGTCCGATAATTTGAGTCTGTCTTCTCTCTTACTAAGGATTGGATGGCTTTTAAGTCGCGTTCGTAGGATGATCGAGAAGCAAAGACCCATTCATTCGCAATTCCTTCCATTTGATAATAACTATTTACCGATAATTCAAAAATGGAGAAAAAAAGGATCGAAAGATAGAAAAGTCTAGGCGGTATCTTTTTTAGGATAAATCCTAAACAGACCAAATAGAAAGCAATTAAAAATTCAAAAGTAACAATAAAATTGACAGCATCTAAAAATTTATAGTGACTGCTGTAAAGGACAGTTGCTCCAAATCCTAGAATAAGGAGGAAATTAGCAAGACTAAAACGAATCCAAGTGATCTCCTCTATTCGATTTAGTACTTCTCCTGCCATCAGAATAATCGTCAAAGAAAAGATCCAAGAGTATCGATGAAGAAACATATTTGGCGCGTGCATACCTTGCCAAAGGAGATCTAATAATTGAAAACGAAAACTCAAAATAAGAATGGTCAAGAGTATAAAGTAAGAAAGTTTCACGTGAAACTTGATCGACTTTACAAAGAAAAAGGTAATCGCTAAAAGAAGTGGAAATAATCCCACGTAGATCATTGGAATTGATCCATATTTAGTAGTATCAAAACTTCCAATGAAATTTTTTGCAAATACGTCAAGATACCAACTTTTTTCTGTAAAGATACTGTCAACATTTGAAAAACTTTCTCCATGAGTGCGTAAATCTAAGAAGGTTGGATATAACATCACAAGGCTTGTTATAACTGATAAAAGAGATACAATCACAAAATGAAAGAAGCGTTTTCCAATTCCTTTGATGTCCCATGACAGTTGTGTCAAGTACCATAAAATAAGAAAAATAGACATCATAAACCCAAAATAATAATTTTGGATAAACAAGCTGGTTAAGCTGATAAAGTAGAGAATCTCTCCCTCATTGTAAATGAGTTTTTTGAATCCATAAAGAATTAATGGTGCTAGGATAAAAACATCAAGCCAAGTTTTGATTTCAATTTGGCTGATAGCAAAGCTCATAAGAGCAAATGAGGTTGAAAGGGTAAGAACCAGGGATCTAGGAATTTTAGAAAACATTCCATGTAAACTAATATAAGTGCTTAACCCAATAGCTCCAAATTTAAGAAGAGTGATGAGGTAAACAGCATTCGGCATGGATTGTGCATTAAAGAAGAAGACAAGAGGAGAAAAGAAACTTCCTAGATAATAGCTACTGAGTGCATAGAAATTAATGCCTAGTCCACTTTGAAAACTGTAAAATAGGCTATCTGTCCCGTGTAAAATATTTCGAAGTGTGGTATCAAAAATGACATACTGATGATAACCATCTCCTAATAAGGGGGATGTATCACTGTTCCAGTAGATTCCTTGCGAGAGGTAAATAAAGAACATCATGATAGCTGGAATCAGGAAAGAAGATACTATAAAAAGGGATGTTTTTAGCTTTGTTTTATTCATATATTTCTACTGAAAGAGCCTGAAATAATGATTTCAGGGCTCTTTATTTTTATGATTGACTCCAAAGTTCTTTCACTTTTGCTTGAACTTCTTCATTTTCAAGAAACTCATCATAGGTTTCATCAATTCGATCGATTACGCCGTTTTTTGAAAGAACGATAATATGGTTGGCGAGTGTTTGAATGAATTCGTGGTCATGGCTGGCAAAGATAATCGATTCTTTAAAATTCTTCAATCCATCATTCAAACTTGAAATAGACTCCAAATCCAAGTGATTGGTTGGATCATCCAGTACAAGAACATTTGACTTGAGGAGCATCAATTTAGACAACATGACACGAACTTTTTCTCCCCCTGACAAGACGTTGACAGACTTGTTAACTTCGTCACCCGAAAAGAGCATACGTCCTAAGAAACCACGAAGGAAAGTATTGTCATCTTCTTCTTTACTTGCAAATTGACGAAGCCAATTAAGAATACTTTCACCACCTGCAAAATCCCGACTGTTGTCTTTTGGTAGATAAGACCGACTAGTTGTAACTCCCCACTTGACAGTTCCTTCATATTCAATATCATCCATCAATGCACGGATCAAAGCGGTTGTTTGAATATCGTTCTGTCCGATAAGGGCGGTTTTGTCACCAGGACGTAAGATAAAGCTGATATTGTCAAGGATAGTTTCTCCATCAATCTTGACAGAAAGATTTTCAACTGTCAAGAGATCGTTACCAATTTCTCGTTCTGCCTTAAAGTTGATAAATGGGTACTTCCGACTAGATGGAACAATTTCTTCAAGTTCAATCTTGTCAAGCATTTTTTTACGCGAAGTTGCTTGTTTTGATTTTGAAGCGTTGGCTGAGAAACGTGCGACAAACTCTTGTAATTGTTTAATTTTTTCTTCAGCTTTTGCATTTCTATCTGCTTGTAATTTTGCTGCAAGTTCAGAAGATTCTTTCCAGAAATCATAGTTCCCGACGTAAAGTTTAATTTTTCCAAAGTCGAGATCCGCCATATGGGTGCAGACTTTGTTCAAAAAGTGGCGGTCGTGGGATACAACGATAACCGTATTTTCAAAATCAATCAGAAAATCTTCTAACCAGGTAATGGATTGAATATCCAATCCATTGGTCGGCTCGTCCAAAAGAAGGACATCTGGTTTACCAAAAAGGGCTTTAGCTAAGAGAACTTTCACTTTATCCCCATTGGCTAACTCGCTCATAGTTTGATAATGAAGGTCTTCTGAAATATTTAGATGTTGAAGCAATTGAGATGCTTCACTTTCTGCTTCCCATCCACCAAGTTCGGCAAATTCACCTTCAAGTTCAGCTGCACGGACACCATCTTCATCAGAGAAATCTTCTTTCATGTAGATAGCATCTTTCTCTTTCATAATGTTGTAGAGCTTCTCATTTCCCATAATGACAACATCGATGACCCGCTCGTCTTCATAGTCAAAGTGATTTTGACGCAAAACGGACAAACGTTCATCAGGACCGAGAGAAATATGACCAGTTGTTGGTTCAATATCTCCAGCTAAAATTTTTAAAAAGGTTGATTTTCCAGCACCGTTGGCACCAATGAGACCGTATGTATTTCCTTCTGTAAAGTTAATATTGACATCGTCAAACAATTTTCGATCACTAAAACGTAGTGAGACGTCTGATACTGTAAGCAATGATTTTCTCCTCTTTCTATAATGTCTTCATTTTACTAGAAAATAGGGGAAAATTCAACTTTTTTACTGTCAATTTATTTTTACAACTATGTAAACTAAATTGACAGTTTAGTAAAGTGTTAATTGCTTACAAACATAGAGGATAGACTAACATTTTCAACTAGAAAGTGCTATAATGATAGGTATAACGATTAAGGAGAAGAGTATGACAAAACCCATCATTTTGACAGGAGATAGACCGACAGGAAAACTCCATATTGGCCACTATGTAGGTTCTTTAAAAAATCGCGTCTTGCTACAAAATAAAGACGAGTATAATATGTTTGTTTTTCTAGCAGACCAGCAAGCTTTGACAGACCATGCAAAAGATCCAAAAACGATTGTAGAATCTATTGGAAATGTTGCTTTAGATTATCTTGCTGCAGGATTGGATCCTGAAAAGGTTACGATTTTCATTCAAAGTCAGATTCCTGAATTGGCAGAATTGACTATGTATTATATGAATCTGGTATCTTTGGCACGACTTGAAAGAAACCCAACTGTAAAAACTGAGATTTCTCAAAAAGGTTTTGGTGAGAGTATTCCAACAGGATTTTTGGTATACCCTATTTCACAAGCAGCTGATATTACAGCATTTAAAGCAAATTTTGTTCCAGTAGGAAACGACCAAAAACCAATGATTGAACAAACTCGTGAGATTGTTCGTTCCTTTAACCATGCTTACAACACAGATGCTTTGGTCGAACCAGAAGGGATTTATCCTGAAAATGAAGCAGCAGGGCGCTTACCTGGTTTAGATGGAAATGCTAAAATGTCTAAATCGTTGAATAATGGAATTTACCTAGCTGATGATGCAGATACTTTAAAGAAAAAAGTGATGAGTATGTATACTGATCCGGATCATATTAAAGTAGAGGATCCAGGAAAAATCGAAGGAAATATGGTATTTCATTACCTGGATGTATTTGGCCGTCCAGAAGATGCAACTGAAATTGCAGAAATGAAAGAACAGTATCAACGTGGTGGACTTGGTGATGTAAAGACCAAACGATATCTTTTAGAAATTTTAGATCGTGAATTAAGACCAATTCGTGAAAGACGCCTTGAGTTTGCAAAGGATATGG
This sequence comes from Streptococcus sp. 210928-DFI.4.42, assembly GCF_020554365.1. Lineage (NCBI taxonomy): Bacteria > Bacillati > Bacillota > Bacilli > Lactobacillales > Streptococcaceae > Streptococcus > Streptococcus sp. 210928-DFI.4.42. The sequence continues at coordinate 67,828 of NZ_JAJCHF010000006.1, read as the reverse complement.
GGGAAGTTTACTCTGTTCTTGAAAAAGGAAGTGAGCGCGCTCGAAATGTAGCAGCTCAAACACTGGATGAAGTAAAATCTGCGATGGGAATTACCTATTTTAAAAAATAAAACGACTTCAGTAATAGCGAACATTTCTCTACTGTTCATTGATAATTTACCAATAAATGATTGACAAATTACGATAGAATGGTATGATATTAACAATAAAAATTCGAGCCTTGCTCAAATAAAAAGAAAAGAGGATCCAGCTAATGTCTAATTGGGACACAAAGTTTTTAAAAAAAGGGTTTACATTCGATGACGTGCTTTTGATTCCAGCAGAAAGTCACGTATTGCCTAATGATGCAGATTTAAGTACACAATTAGCAAGTAATTTACGCTTGAACATCCCAATCATTACTGCCGCAATGGATACAGTGACAGAAAGTCAAATGGCAATTGCAATGGCACGTGCTGGTGGACTTGGTGTGATCCATAAAAACATGTCAATTGAGCAACAGGCAGATGAAGTACGCAAAGTAAAACGTTCTGAAAATGGGGTTATTATTGATCCATTCTATTTGACACCTTCTCATACAATTGCAGAAGCAAATGAGTTGATGGGACGATACCGCATCAGTGGTGTTCCAGTTGTTGAAACACTTGAAAATCGTAAATTAGTTGGTATTCTTACCAATCGTGACTTGCGCTTTATTTCTGATTACAATCAACCCATTTCAAATCATATGACAAGTGAAAACTTGGTGACTGCACCGGTTGGAACCGATTTAGAAACAGCTGAACGTATTCTACAAGAGCACCGTATTGAAAAATTACCATTGATAGATGAAAATGGTCGTCTTTCTGGCTTGATTACAATCAAAGATATTGAAAAAGTTATTGAGTTTCCAAATGCGGCTAAGGATGAATTTGGTCGTTTGCTTGTGGCTGGTGCCGTAGGGGTTACTTCAGATACTTTTGAACGTGCAGAAGCTCTTTTTGAAGCTGGTGCAGATGCTATTGTCATCGATACTGCTCATGGACATTCTGCAGGTGTTCTTCGTAAGATCGCAGAAATTCGTGCTCACTTCCCAGATCGTACCTTGATTGCAGGAAATATTGCAACAGCTGAAGGTGCGCGTGCTTTATTTGATGCAGGGGTAGACGTAGTTAAGGTTGGAATTGGTCCAGGATCAATCTGTACAACTCGTGTTGTTGCAGGGGTTGGTGTCCCTCAAGTTACTGCTATTTATGATGCAGCCGCTGTAGCTCGTGAATATGGAAAAACGATCATTGCTGATGGTGGTATCAAGTATTCAGGAGATATTGTCAAAGCACTCGCAGCTGGTGGAAATGCGGTTATGCTTGGCTCAATGCTTGCAGGTACAGATGAAGCACCAGGTGAAACAGAAATCTTCCAAGGTCGTAAATTTAAAACATACCGTGGTATGGGATCTATTGCAGCAATGAAGAAAGGTTCTAGCGACCGTTACTTCCAAGGATCTGTCAATGAAGCCAATAAATTGGTTCCTGAAGGAATTGAAGGACGCGTTGCTTATAAAGGTTCTGTAGCAGATATGGTCTTCCAAATGATCGGTGGTATTCGTTCAGGTATGGGTTATGTTGGTGCAGCAACCATTCAAGATTTACATGATCATGCACAATTTGTTGAAATGAGTGGCGCAGGATTGAAAGAAAGTCATCCTCATGATGTGCAAATTACAAACGAGGCTCCTAACTACTCGGCACAATAAATTTACACATTTGTAAACAAAAATAACAGCATCTTGACAGTATTGTTAAGATGCTGTTTTGATATGACCGGCTTGAACAGTGAAAATTTTCAACTCTTCAGGTAGTTCTTTTAAATGATCGAGAGTGGTCGTTGTAATAAATGTTTGAATATTATTAGAGATGGTTTCAAGTAGTTGAAGTTGACGATAATTGTCAAGTTCGCTCATGACATCGTCAAGTAGTAAAATCGGCTTTTCTCTTGTGATTTCTTCCATTAATTCAATTTCTGCTAATTTTAGAGAGAGAACAACACTTCGATGCTGGCCTTGACTACCAAAGGTAGCATTCATATTATTGATAAAAAATGCCAAATCATCCCTGTGAGGCCCAATACTTGTTGTTTTCCTAAAAATATCCTTCTGACGGTTTTTTTCCAACATAGAGAGAAACTGCTCTTCTATATCATTTCCTTCTTCAGAAAAAGCAGTTGACTGATATTGAATTGATAGGTTTTCTTTGTTGTCAGAAAGTCGAGTATGTTTTTCTTTTGCTTTAGCTTCTAATTTTTTAATAAACTCAAGCCGATGATGGATGACGCGACTTCCAAAACTAGCTAGTTGTGAATCTAAGACCTCCAAAAATGTAGCATCAATTTTTTCCGAATTTTTTAGATAACTATTTCTTTGTTTCAGTACATGGTTGTATTGAGATAAGTCAGATAAGTAGAGAGGTTTCATCTGACCTAATTCAATGTCAATAAACTTTCGACGCCCTGCAGGTGATCCTTTGATCAGTTGCAAATCTTCGGGTGCGAAAAGGACAACATTCATATGGCCAATATAGTTCGATAATTTGGCTTGTTTCAAATGATTTACCTTAGTTATCCGACCTTTTGGTGTCAAGGAAATTTCTAATGGAAGGGGACCAGTTTCTCTTTGTAATTGACCAGAAACTTTGAAATCTGTGGATTCAAAATAGATGAGATCTCTATCATTTCGTGTTCGATGACTTCTGGTTAAAGCTAGAAAATAAATTGATTCGAGAATATTGGTCTTTCCTTGAGCATTTTGACCTAGGAAAATATTTAATCCAGGATGAAACTCGACTTCAAGTTCTTGATAATTACGAAAATGTTGAATGGATAAGTGTTTTAACCACATTAGGAGATACCAGGAAAGCGAATTGCTTTTTCTTTTTTGTTAGTCTTTGTCGGTTGTTTCTTTTGTTGTTGATTGAGTTGCTTGACAAGTTTAGCAACACGTTCCTTTTCTTCCTTCTCTTTAAGATGCTCTTCTATTTCTTCTTGAGAAGGTTCAAGAATGGTGATAGTCATGCTCAGTTCAGGAATGTCAATTTGATCATTGACACGAAGTTTACGGCCTCTCCGTTGTTCTAATTCACCATTAACAAAGACTTCTTTTTCTTGAAGAAAGGCTTTGATTGCACCACCACTCTGTATAATACCGAGTTCTTTTAAGATTGCTTGTAATGTAATAAAGTCATCAAATAATTTGTAATTCATAGTTCACCTCTTTGCGTGTTATTATACCATATTTTTAGTTTTTCTAGGGTAGAGAATGTTGAGTGATTTGAGGAGCTTTTTCACAGTTTGAATTAGGATTTTAGTGTGATTTCGTGTTATAATGAAAGTTACTATTGAGTAGAACGAGGATGAAAATGGAATTAGTAAAGGGCGTGAATCTTCACTTTCTTCAATCAAAAAAATTTAAAACCAATAAAATTAAGGTCCGTTTTTCATCGCCATTAGATGAAAATACCGTAGCTGCGCGTGTTTTAGTAGCCTGTATGATGGAAACTGCAAATCAAAAATATCCAACTTCACAATTATTCCGTGAAAAATTAGCGAGTCTATACGGGGTAGAATTGTCAACCTCAGTCTCTAAGAGGGGGCGTGTTCATTATGTTGATTTGAATATTTCCTTTGTGCGCGATGACTTTTTGAGCAAGAAAAATGTTCTTACTTATGAAGTTTTGGACATTATAGAAACTATCTTCTTTTCACCTTTGGTAGTAGCAGATTACTTTGACAGTGATACATTTGAGGTTGAAAAGAAAAATACGATTTCCGATTTGGAGTCGGAAATTGAAGAACCTTATTATTATGCCCATGGGCAATTGAATCAACTATTTTTTGAAGACGAAACAATCGGGATGTCAAGATTGGGAAAAGTTGATTTAGTGAGACAAGAGACAGCTCAAACTTCTCTTTCACAGTTTCATCAGATGCTTCAATTCGATAACATTGACTTCTTTTTCATAGGTGATTTTAATGAAGTCGCTATTGTAGATCGAGTGAATAGTTTTGAATTCAAGCCACGTGATAACCATTTATCTGTCAATTATCAACAACCTTTTACAAATGTCGTTAGAGAAAAGTTAGAGCAAAAACAAAACCAACAATCTATTTTAGAATTAGGTTACCATTTTTCTACCCAGTATGGAGAATCTCTCCATATCCCACTAGTTGTATTAAATGGGATGCTGGGAGCTTTCTCGCATTCAAGACTTTTTCAAACAATTCGTGAGAAAGAAGGTCTCGCTTACACCATCTCTAGCCATTTTGATATTTTCACAGGCTTTATGAGAGTTTTTGCAGGTATCGATAAGGAATCTCGTACGAAAGTAATGACCTTGATTATGCGACAGTTGAATGATTTAAAACGAGGTAAATTTACAGATTCAGAGCTTCGGTTGACAAAAGAAATGTTGGTGAATACGACCTTATTAGCACAGGATCGACAAAATACCTTGATTGAAAGGGAATATCTGAAAACGATCCTAGGAACGAAGGTACTTTCCTTAGAAGAATGGTTAGAATCCATCAATAAGGTTAGTAGAGAGGAAATTATTGAAACGGCAAAAACAATTAATTTACAGTCTGTTTATTTTATGGAAGGAAAGTAGTGTAAAGATTGAAAATTAAAGAAAAATATTATGAATCAGTTGGTGAGCAGGTTTACTTTACACGCTTGTCAAACGGGTTGACCATTCATTTAGTTCCAAAAGAAGATTATTATGAAACTTATGGGATGATCACAACTAAGTTTGGTTCAGTGGACACACGAATTCTAGTGAATGGGGATGAAAGAAAATATCCTGCAGGAATTGCTCATTTTCTAGAACATAAAGTGTTCGAAGATGAAAAAGGCCAAGATTATCTAAAAAAATTCGTTCATTTAGGATCGGAAAGCAATGCCTTTACAAGCTTTACAAAGACAAGTTATCTTTTCTCAACAACTTCAAAGGTCCCTGAAAATATTCAATTGTTATTGGAGATGGTTTCAAAAGCTTCCTTTACAGAAAAATCTGTATCTAAGGAAAGAGAAATCATTCAACAAGAGATTGGAATGTATCAAGATAGTCCAGACTATCGATTGTTTTTTGGTGCTTTAGAAAATTTATATCCTGGGACACCGTTAGCAGACGATATTGCTGGGACGAGGGAATCTATTTCTAATATTACAATAGATAATCTCCGTGAAAACTTTGACCTATTCTATCATCCCTCTCAAATGCACTTATTAGTGATCGGAAATTTTGATGTTGATGAAGTATTGCAAGTAGTAAAGGAATATGATCTGACTCCTCCTCATCCTTCTATTGAGTTAGAACGTTTTCCTGTAGAAAAAAATGAAGTGAAATTGAATCAATCCTGTAGAATGCAAGTTGCTACTCCTAAGTTGGCAATTGGAATTCGAGGAAATGATATCATTAAGGAAGAGGAAAAATTTCGCTATAAATTAATGTTAAAATTACTATTTTCGATGATGTTTGGTTGGACCTCACAACGGTTTCAAAGTTTATATGAAGCTGGGAAAATTGACAACTCATTGACACTTGAAGTCGAGGTTGAGGAATTGTTTCATTTCGTCGTCTTGACAATGGATACTCAAGAACCGGTCTCCTTATCTCATCAATTTAGATCAGCTATTAAACAATTTGATAAGGATCCGGATGTGAATCAGGAACATTTAGATACGATTAAAAGCGAAATGTTTGGTGATTTCTTACAAGGTTTAAATTCGCTTGAGTATAGTGCCACTCAGTTTGAATATTTTTCAGACGGTAGCACTTCTTATGATCTTCCAAAGATTTTACAAGGTATTAGTTTACAAGATATCATCAAATTAGGTCGTCAGTTCATCGACCAGGCTGAAATGGTTGACTATATGATTTTTCAAAAGTAGTAAACAATGTATCAAGAAGGGAAAACATGAAGAAGAGAACGATTGGTCAAGTGTTAAGATTGTCAAGAGTAAATTTACACTTAAGTTTACAGGATGTTTCAAATAAGACAGCCATCGAAATTCCTTATATAGAAGCGTTGGAAAACGATGAGTTTGATTTATTACCGAGTCCCTTTTACGCCCAGATCTATCTTAAAAAGTTATCATGGGCTTTGGGATTGGATGAGTCCATCCTATTGACAGCTTTTCATGAAGGAAAAGAATTGTTATTTGATGAAGAAATACTTGTAAATGATGAAGAGCTTCATTCAAGAAAGTTAAGGCAGAAAACAAGCTGGTTACCAATCCTGTATTATCTGCTAGTTAGCTTTGCTATTCTTGGATTTGTGATTTATATCGTATATTTTTATAAGTTTACAGCATGAGTAAAATAGCTGTAAAGATAGTTTGTTTTTTGGAGGAAGTATGAAAAAAGAAAATATTCCTAATGCATTGACATTAATTCGAGTTGTGATGATTCCTATTTTTATTGCTATTTTAAGTCTAAGCCATTCTTATCTAGGCCATATTGTAGCAGCAGTTATTTTTGCAATTGCAAGTATTACAGATTATTTAGATGGCTTCCTTGCACGAAAATGGAATGTAGTTAGTAATTTTGGAAAATTTGCCGATCCAATGGCAGATAAATTATTGGTCATGTCAGCCTTTATCATGATGATTGAATTAAAGATGGTTCCTGCTTGGATTGCAGCCGTTATCATTTGTCGTGAGTTAGCTGTCACTGGTTTGCGTCTTCTACTTGTTGAGACGGGTGGTACAGTTCTTGCTGCAGCCATGCCTGGTAAAATTAAGACCTTTAGCCAAATGTTTGCTATTATCTTTTTGCTTTGTCATTGGACCCTTCCAGGGCAAGTATTACTTTATATCGCACTGATTTTTACAATTTATTCTGGTTACGACTACTTTAAGGGAAGTAGCTATCTCTTTAAAGACACATTTAAATAAATGAAACATATTATAGAGCTAAAAAATGTATCGTTTCGATACGATAAAATAATAGAAGAGTATCAAATTGACACTGTTTCGTTTCACGTGAAACAAGGGGAGTGGCTTTCAATTGTTGGGCACAATGGTAGTGGGAAATCTACAGTTGTACGCCTGATTGATGGTCTTTTGGAAGCTGAGTCTGGTGAGATTTACATTGATGGAAAAAAACTGACTCGTGAAACTATATGGGAAATCCGTAGTAAAATTGGGATTGTATTTCAGAATCCTGATAACCAATTTGTTGGTGCGACAGTAGAAGATGATGTTGCCTTTGGTTTAGAAAATCAAGGAATTCCACGGGAAGAAATGCTTCAACGAGTGGAGAAGGCTATTGAGCAAGTTGGTATGCTGGAGTTTAAAGATCGCGAACCATCTCGTTTGTCAGGTGGTCAAAAGCAACGGGTGGCCATAGCAGGTATTATCGCCTTGAGACCAACTATTATTATCCTTGATGAAGCAACTAGTATGTTAGATCCAGAAGGCAGAGAGGATCTAATGGCGGTAATGAGAGAACTTCAGAAAAAATTTCAATTAACAATTATCTCCATTACCCATGATTTAACCGAAATTGCCTTAAGTGATCGAACACTGGTGTTTCAAAAAGGAAAACTAGAGTCTTCTATGACGCCGCGGGAATTGTTTTCAAGAAATGACCTTAATGAGATTGGACTAGATAAGCCTTTTAGTAAGCAGGTTCAAGAATCTCTCAGCTCGCATTTTCCGCTAAAACAGGATTATCTAACAGAAAGTGAGTTATTAGACCAACTATGGGAATCTCTTTAAAGAATGTCTATTATACTTATCAAGAGGGAAGTCCTTTTGAAGGGCAGGCGCTTTCTGATATTAGTTTGGAAATAAAAGATGGATCTTATACAGCCATCATCGGGCATACTGGCAGTGGCAAGTCTACTTTGTTGCAATTACTAAATGGTTTACTGCGTCCGACTAAAGGAACGATTCAATTTGAAGATTTTGTTTTAGATAATCATTCTGAGCCAAAAGAAATGAAGTACCTGAGAAAAAAAGTCGGTTTGGTTTTTCAATTTCCAGAAAGTCAGCTATTTGCGGAAACTGTTCTAGCTGATGTAGCCTTTGGACCACAAAATTTTGGGGTACCTAAGGACAAAGCGGAGGAAATAGCCAAAGAAAAATTAGCGATCGTTGGTTTAGAAGAGTCTATCTATGATAAAAGTCCATTTGAACTATCTGGTGGACAAATGAGACGGGTTGCGATCGCGGGTATTTTAGCTATTGAACCAGAGATTTTAGTATTGGACGAGCCAACAGCAGGGCTAGATCCTGCTGGAAGAAAGGAATTGATGGCGCTGTTTGAAACATTACATAAAAATGGGATGACTCTAGTTCTGGTAACTCATACGATGGATGATGTAGCAAATTTTGCTGATACCGTATTTGCTTTAGAAGCGGGAAAACTTGTCCTAAACGGATCCCCAAGGGAAGTGTTTCAACAGGTTGAGTATTTACAAAAACTTCAATTAGGAGTCCCACAAATTACGAATTTTGCTCTTCAATTGAAACGAAGAGGACTTCCTCTGGACAGACTACCAATCAAAATTGAGGAACTAAAGGAGCTGTTACTTCATGAATAATATGATTTTAGGAAGGTATATTCCTGGAAACTCCATTATCCACCAACTAGATCCTCGTGGGAAGTTGCTCTCAATGTTTTTATTCATATTTCTTCTGTTTTGGGCAAATAATATCCAGACAAATGTTCTTCTCTTTGGTTTTATTTTTGTTTTAATGTATCTAACGAGGATTTCGGTTAGTTTTTATATTAAAGGTTTAAAATCAATGACTTTTATCATTGCTTTTACAACCATTTTTCAATTATTTGCGACCTCTCAAGGAACTATTTTGTACCAATGGTGGTTTTTTAAATTAACCGACCAAGGATTGATGCAAGCCGCCATCATATTTTGTAGATTTATTTTAATCATTTTTTATTCGACGATTTTAACCGTGACGACGACACCATTGAGTTTAGCAGATGCTGTTGAAAAGATCCTTACCCCACTAAAAATTATTAAGGTTCCGGCTCATGAGATTGGGTTAATGCTATCTATGAGTTTGCGCTTTGTTCCAACCTTAGTAGATGATACGAATCGAATCATGAATGCGCAAAGGGCACGTGGTGTTGATTTTGGTGAGGGAAATCTATTAAAAAGGATCCGTTCCTTTATTCCGATCCTCATTCCTCTATTTGCTTCTAGTTTTAAACGCGCAGATGCATTAGCAATTGCGATGGAAGCGAGAGGGTACAAAGGCGGTGAGGGACGAACACGCTATCGGACTCTGCAGTGGGGAGTAAAAGATACCCTGGCATTGCTCGTTATTCTGTGCCTCATGTTGATAGTTTTTTATCTAAAAAATGGATAGAGCTAGTTGTATTGGTTCAAAAATAAGGAAAAAGCGCTATACAAAGCGCTTTTTACATTAAATTCACATATTCTTGTAACATTTGTAATATATTCTACAATAAACTGTAACATTTTGTGTGTATGATAGAATTATGTTCGAAAGGAGAATAGAATTCATGAACAGTAAAAAGTTCCAATGGACAGTCACTTCCCTACTTTCAGCAGCATCACTTTTCATTTCAGGTATTGCTACAGTGAATGCTGAAACTTACGAAGTGAAGTCTGGAGATACTCTATCAAAAATTGCACTAGAAAATAACACTTCAGTAGAAAATATTATTGCATCTAACAATTTGACCAATGAAGATTTGATCTATGCAGGACAAATTATTGAGTTAGGTGAGCGTTCAAAATCTATGATTGATAAAGTTGCTCCACAAGAGCAAGCAAAACCTGCTGAAAGTGCACCTACAGCAACTGCAACAGCACAAACTGCTCAAAAACAAACAACTTATGCAGCAAATGCTGCAGTGACTTCTGCACAATCAACAAATGGTGGAATTGTTCTATCAAATGGGAATACTGCTGGAGAACAAGGATCTTATGCAGCTGCTCGTATGGCTGAAATGACTGGTGTACCTGCTTCTACTTGGGAAGCAATTATTGCCCGTGAATCAAATGGTCAAGTAAATGCAGCAAATGCTTCTGGTGCAAGTGGTTTATTCCAAACAATGCCAGGTTGGGGTTCAACTGCAACAGTTGATGATCAAATCCAGGCGGCATATAATGCATACAGCTCTCAAGGTTTGTCAGCTTGGGGTTATTAAAAAATAGGTTTACAATTTGTAAACCTATTTTTTTAATGTCTCAAGAATGTCAAGTGGAGAGTGACAAATAAAATCTGGTGAGTAAAGAAGTAGCTCTTCAAGATCTCCAAATCCCCAAGTGACGGCCACGGTTTTTATGCCAACTGTTTGACCTCCAATGAGGTCAAATTTTGTGTCTCCAATAATCACTGTCTCCTCTTTTGGAAGGTCATTGATTGACAAGGCGTATCGAATGACATCGGCTTTGTGGATACGATCTGAATTTGATCCATAAATTCCTTTAAAGTATTTATCGATACCTAAATCTTGACACATCTGTAAAGCAACTGGTTCATGTTTTGAAGTAGTTACATAAAGAGGAATGTTTTCGTCTTGTAATGCTTTCAAAGCTTCTAGTATCTGAGGAAATAGAGTTGATTTGTATTGACCTTTTTCATGATAATACTGGCGATAGATCATCACTGCTTGATCTACTAAAGTTTCAGGAAGGGTAGCTTCAAAACTAGAAATCAAAGGTGGTCCCATAAAACTACGGATAGTTTTGAGATCGGGTTGAGGAACCTTCAAAGTATCGAATGTATGTTGAAAACTCTCTGTAATTCCCTTGGAACTGTCAACTAATGTTCCATCTAAATCAAAAAATAAGGCTTGCATGCTATTCTCCAAATATCTCTTTTTGTAATCTACGTCCGGTTGGTGTTGCTGCCAATCCTCCTTCAGCTGTTTCTCTAAAGGCAGTCGGAAGACTAGATCCAACTTGGTACATGGCGTCAATCACTTCATCAACAGGTATTTTTGATTCAATACCTGCTAAGGCCATATCAGCAGCAATGAAGGCATAGCTGGCTCCCATTGCGTTTCGTTTGACACATGGAACTTCCACGAGTCCTGCTACTGGATCACAAATGAGACCAAGCATGTTTTTGATGACAAAACAGACTGCCTGACTCGCTTGATAAGGAGTTCCCCCAGCAGCTAGTGTCAATGCTGCCGCACTCATAGCTGAAGCAGAACCAACTTCTGCTTGACAACCACCTTCTGCACCTGAAATAGAAGCATTATTTGCGATGACTAAACCAAAAGCTCCAGCTGTCAGTAGAAAATCTAATTGTTGCTGACGGTTTAACCCTAATTTTTGAGTTGCCGCAGTGAGAACTGCAGGAAGACAGCCAGCAGATCCTGCAGTGGGTGTTGCACAGACCAGCCCCATTTTAGCATTGTGTTCGTTGACAGCGATAGCATTCTTTGCTGCGGTTAAGACGGTCAAGTCAGATAAAGTTTTTCCTGATTTGATATAACGATCTAATTTTGCCGCATCTCCACCAGTTAATCCACTACGAGAGTGATTTTCATTTAATCCTAACTTTACAGAATCAATCATCACTTCTAAATTACGGGTCATTAATCGGAGGACTTCTTCGCGTTCACGACCAGTTAGTTCAAATTCAGTTGCAATCATTAACTCTGCGACGTTTCCTTCGTATTGTGTGCTTGCTTGTTCTACGAGGTCTACAATTGAATAAAACATACGAACTCCTTATTTGAAAAAGTTGACATTATGAAGATGAGGAATTTGACGGATATCTTCGATCGCTGATTCACAACTCCTTGAGTCAACTTCTATAATCATAATCGCTTTTTCTCCAGCTTTTTCCCGCGTCACATTCATCTGTGCAATGTTAATATCATAGCGAGAAAGGGCTTCTGTCACATGAGCGATCATCCCAGGGACGTCTTGATGCACAATGATAATGGTTGGAGTATTCATATTTAGCGAGATAGCAAAGCCATTTAACTCAGTAACCTGTATATTCCCACCACCAATGGAAATTCCAGTGACAGAAATCGTTTTATGGTCATTTTTTACAGTAATGGTTGTTGTGTTGGGGTGAGGAGCATTGCTCTCTTTTTGAATAGACCAAACAATCCGAATGCCTCGTTCATGTGCAATTTTTAGACTATCTGGGATTCTAGGGTCATCTGTGTCCATTCCTAAGATGCCCGCTACTAAGGCTAAATCTGTTCCATGACCACGATAGGTTTTGGCGAAGGAATTAAATAATTGGAACTCAACTTCTTTTGGTTCCTCTCCAAAGATAGAAGAAACAATTTTACCAATTCGAACAGCACCTGCAGTGTGACTACTGGATGGGCCGATCATCACAGGTCCAATAATATCAAAAACTGATTGGAATTTTAAAGAGTTCATGCTCTGCTCCTTTGTGATCACTTTACTTCATTATATCAGATATGGCTGATGATTTCTTCTATTTTTCCCGAAATATCTGAGAAATCTTAAAGGGGGCTTAAAGCATTTATATTATCCTGGATTTTTAGTATTTCTAACATCTGACTGAAATATTTGACACATTATTTCAATAAATATGAAATATTTCTTGTGTAGTATAGAGGTATACCAATAAAGGAGTACATAATAATGAATAAAAAACAAATGATGAAACATATTATTGGACTTAGTTTACTTGCAGGACTTTTCCTTCCCATTGTAGCGAATGCAGATTCTTATACTGTAAAATCAGGTGATACTTTATCAGCTATTGCTAAAGAGAAGAACACAACGGTTGATGCGATTGCTAAGAAAAATAAGATTAGTAACGTGAACCTTATCTCAGTTGGTCAAGTTCTTGAGATTGAAGATGCAAAAACAACGCAGAAAACTACGGAGCAAGCTACTACTAGTAAAACGGATACTACACAAGCAACAACGACTGTCTCTGCTTCAGATGGCTTGAGTGCGGAAGATGCAGCTGCTAAGGAATGGATTGCCCAAAAAGAATCAAGTGGTAGTTATACAGCACAAAATGGCCAATATTATGGTCGTTACCAATTAACTCTCACCTATTTGAATGGTGATTTATCACCTGCAAACCAAGAAAAAGTGGCCAATCAATACGTTGTCAACCGTTATGGATCATGGTCAGCAGCTAAAAATTTCTGGTTGGCAAATGGCTGGTATTAAATTCGTTTAAAAAGAGTCCTTGAATAAGACTCTTTTTAAATTTACAGCTCTGTAAACGTATCATTAATTAGAGAGGACTAGGGCGGTCAAATGCTTGTTTTCTTCTATAAAGCGTGTTAAAATGGTAACTGCTCAAAACGACCTTCAATCGTTGAAGCAAACCACGACCTTCAATCGTGAGTAACGAAAAGATGGGAGAAACCTATGAGTGATAACTCGAAAACACGTGTTGTTGTTGGTATGAGTGGCGGTGTCGATTCATCTGTAACGGCTTTGTTGTTAAAGCAACAGGGTTACGATGTCATCGGCATCTTCATGAAAAACTGGGACGACACAGACGAAAATGGTGTCTGTACAGCTACAGAAGATTACAAAGATGTAGCAGCAGTTGCAGACCAGATTGGCATTCCTTACTATTCTGTCAACTTTGAGAAAGAATATTGGGATCGTGTCTTTGAATATTTCCTTGCTGAATACCGAGCTGGTCGGACACCAAATCCGGATGTCATGTGTAATAAGGAAATCAAATTTAAGGCCTTTCTAGATTACGCTATGACCCTCGGTGCCGATTATATAGCGACAGGGCACTATGCACGCGTGACGCGTGATGCGGATGGCGTTGTCCATATGTTACGTGGCGTTGACAATGGAAAGGATCAAACTTATTTCTTAAGCCAATTGTCACAAGAACAACTTCAAAAAACCATGTTTCCGTTGGGGCATTTAGAAAAGCCTGAGGTTCGCCGGTTAGCAGAAGAGGCTGGACTAGCAACGGCTAAAAAGAAAGATTCCACTGGAATCTGCTTTATCGGAGAAAAGAATTTCAAAGAGTTTCTCAGCAACTATCTACCTGCTCAGCCAGGCCGAATGATGACCGTAGATGGACGAGATATGGGTGAACATGCCGGTTTGATGTATTACACGATCGGTCAGCGTGGTGGTCTTGGAATTGGTGGACAACAGGGTGGAGACAATGCTCCATGGTTTGTAGTGGGGAAAGACCTTAGTCAAAATATTCTTTACGTTGGTCAAGGCTTCTATCATGATGCACTGATGTCAACAAGTTTACAGGCTAGTCAAGTTCACTTTACACGAGATATGCCAGAAGAATTTGAAATGGAATGTACAGCAAAATTCCGTTATCGTCAATCTGATAGTAAAGTTACTGTAAAGGTTAAAGGTGATAAAGCAGAGGTTATTTTTGCTGAACCTCAGCGTGCTATTACACCAGGACAAGCTGTTGTTTTTTACGACGGGGAAGAGTGTCTAGGCGGTGGCTTGATTGATAATGCTTATCGAGATGGAAAAGTTTGTCAGTATATTTAAATTGACAAATTTTCTCAATTTGCTACAATAAGAAAAGCAATAGAAATGATGGTCAAAGCTCATGGATGTTGCAGGCTTTTTTGTCCTGCACTTCTCAGAGTTTTGACTATTTTTGTGTGATTTTGAAAGGAAGTAAAATGAGGCAACAGGATTTTCGTACGAAAATAGGTTCTACTGTTTTTGGCGTGAGAGCGACTGCTTTGATTGTAAAAGATAATCGCTTGTTCGTCATAGAAGATGAGGACGGCTGTTATACAATCGGAGGTGCTATTCAAGTCAATGAAACTACAGAAGATGCTGTAGTTCGGGAAGTCAAAGAGGAACTTGGTGTCACATCTACAGCAGGTCCGTTAGCTTTCGTGGTTGAAAATCACTTTGAACAAGCTGGAATCCACTACCATAACATTGAATTTCATTATTTGGTGGACCTGCTGGAAGATGCACCTTTGGTCATGCAGGAAGATACAAAGCAATTACCTTGCCGTTGGATTGCTTTAGATGATTTACACACTGTTGACCTGAAACCAGCCTTTTTAAAATCAGCCCTACCAGAATGGGACGGAAAATTACGACACATCCATCTTGAGAAATAGGAGAAAAAATGACTTATAATTTTATTGAAGAATACGATATCATTGTAATCGGTGCTGGGCATGCAGGAGTAGAAGCCTCTCTAGCTGCTAGCCGTATGGGTTGCAAGGTCTTACTTGCGACTATTAACATTGAAATGCTAGCTTTTATGCCTTGTAATCCATCTATTGGTGGATCTGCTAAAGGGATTGTTGTCCGTGAAGTAGATGCACTTGGCGGAGAAATGGCGAAGAACATCGATAAGACCTACATCCAAATGAAAATGCTCAATACTGGTAAAGGTCCTGCGGTTCGTGCACTTCGCGCTCAAGCAGACAAAGAACTTTACTCAAAAGAAATGCGAAAAACGGTTGAAAACCAAGATAATTTAACTCTTCGCCAAACTATGATTGATGAGATTTTGGTGGAGAATGGTAAGGTTGTTGGTGTAAGGACTGCGACTCACCAAGAGTATGGGGCAAAGGCTGTTATTGTCACTACTGGGACAGCTTTACGCGGAGAAATTATCATTGGAGATCTCAAGTATTCGTCAGGACCTAATCATAGTCTAGCTTCTATCAATTTGGCCGATAATCTCAAACAGCTAGGATTAGAAATTGGACGTTTCAAAACAGGGACACCACCTCGTGTAAAGGCATCGTCAATTAATTATGACGAAACGGAAATTCAACCTGGAGATGAAGCTCCAAATCATTTTTCTTATACATCGCGTGATGAAGATTATGTAAAGGATCAGGTTCCTTGTTGGTTGACTTATACGAATGGGCATAGCCATGAAATTATCCAGAATAATTTACACCGAGCACCTATGTTTACAGGGGTTGTAAAGGGAGTGGGTCCTCGCTATTGTCCGTCCATTGAGGATAAAATTGTCCGTTTTGCTGACAAAGAGCGTCATCAACTATTCTTAGAACCTGAGGGGCGAAATACAGAAGAAGTCTATGTTCAAGGGCTGTCAACGAGTTTACCAGAGGATGTTCAACGGGATCTCGTCCATTCTATTAAGGGACTTGAGAAGGCAGAAATGATGCGAACGGGTTATGCAATTGAGTATGATATGGTGTTGCCTCATCAATTGCGCGCAACTTTGGAAACTAAGAAAATTTCAGGTCTCTTTACAGCTGGCCAAACCAATGGAACGTCTGGCTATGAGGAGGCTGCTGGTCAAGGGATTATTGCAGGGATCAATGCGGCTCTAAAAATCCAAGGAAAACCGGAACTCATTTTGAAACGCAGTGATGGTTATATTGGGGTCATGATCGATGACTTGGTAACAAAGGGAACGATCGAACCGTATCGTTTGTTAACAAGCCGTGCAGAATACCGTCTGATTTTGCGTCATGATAATGCCGATATGCGCTTGACAGAAATGGGACGAGCAATTGGATTGGTAGATGATGAACGTTGGCAACGTTTCGAAACCAAGAAGTATCAGTTTGAAAACGAGATGAAGCGTTTGGATAGCATTAAGTTAAAGCCTGTAAAGGAAACGAACGAGAAGGTTGCAGCACTAGGCTTTAAACCTTTGACAGATGCTGTCACTGCTAAAGAATTCTTGCGAAGACCAGAAGTCTCTTACCAAGATGTGGTAGAATTTATCGGTCCTGCAGCTGAAGAACTGGATAATAAAATCATTGAATTGATTGAAACTGAAATTAAATACGAAGGCTATATTTCAAAAGCAATGGACCAAGTCGAAAAAATGAAGCGTATGGAAGAAAAAAGAATTCCTGCGAATATTGACTGGGATGATATTGACTCCATCGCAACCGAAGCTCGTCAAAAATTTAAATTAATTAATCCAGAAACGATTGGTCAAGCAAGTCGTATCTCAGGTGTCAATCCAGCGGATATCTCTATTTTAATGGTTTACTTGGAAGGTAAATCTCGGAGTATCTCCAAAAACAAAGCAAACCACTAATCAAATGAGGCTGAGATGATGTTTCAGCCTCAATTTTATGGATTGAAATCTGTTGTTACTGTTTACACAGTTGTAAACCTTGTTTACAAAGTAGTGAAACCGAGGAAAAGCTTTTTACGGGTCAATCTTCTCTGTAATATAGAGAGAAACCTCGCTTTTTACCTCTATTTATGGTATAATTCCGAGAAGAGGTTTATGATGAAAAAATTTCGTTTATCGTTCATCCATTATGTGTTAATTGGTTTTATTTCATTTGCAATTTTAGCAATTTTTTTAAGAATCTTTGGCAAAGGCTATGTAACTCTTATTGCAATTTTTTTAGTCTTAGCTGGATTGATTGCTTTATTTGAATACCAGTTACAAATTTCAGAGTTAGATGAATTAGAACAAATACAATACGTTAACCATCAGGCAGAAAGCGGATTAGCATCCCTCCTTGATAAAATGCCTGTTGGAGTTATCAAAATTAATGAAGAGACAAATGAAGTAGAGTGGTTCAACCCTTATGCTGAATTGATTTTTTCAACAGATGATGGGGACTTTGATGTTGAATCCTTGAAAAAGTTACTCAATACTCTGTTTGAGGATAAAGGTCATTATGTCACTGTAGCCGATAAGAAATATTCTGTTTACTTTGATCAGACGTCTAGTGTTGTTTACTTTTTTGATGTTTCAAGTGAATATGAAGCAACTGTGGGATTGGTGACAACTCGTCCTGTTATCGGTATTATTTCTGTTGATAACTATGATGATCTAGAAGATGTCATTTCAGACTCTGATATTAGCAATATCAATAGTTTTATTGCCAACTTTGTAGAAGAGTTTACAGCTCATTACCATATGTTTTACAGACGTGTGGGGATGGATCGTTTCTATTTGTTTACAGACTACACGGTCTTAGAACAGTTGATGGAATCAAAATTTTCTGTCATCGATCAATTCCGTGAAGAAGCTAAAAATCGTGAGCTACCTATTACCTTAAGTATGGGATTCTCGTATGGTGACGGGGAGCATGATGAGATTGGTAAAGTGGCTCTCTTGAACCTAAACCTTGCGGAAGTTCGTGGTGGGGATCAAGCGGTTGTCAAGGAAAATGATGAACAGAAAAACCCTATTTTCTTTGGTGGTGGAACAGCTTCGGCTGTGAAGCGGACTCGGACTCGCACACGCGCTATGATGACAGCTATTTCGGATAAGATTAAATCCGTTGATCAAGTCTTCATTGTTGGACATAGAAACTTGGATATGGACGCTTTAGGAGCGTCTGTGGGAATGCAGTTTTTCTCTAGCAATATTTTGGCCTCCTCTTATGTGGTCTATGACCCGCATGCAATGGCTAGTGATATTTCAAGAGCAATTGCGAAACTAGAAGAAGAGCAGGTGACGAAAATCCTTCCCCTAGAGGAAGCCATGCAAATGGTGACGGATCGCTCTTTGTTAATTATGGTTGACCATTCTAAGACAGCCTTGACTCTTTCAAAAGAGTTTTATCAGGAATTTCAACAGATTATTGTCATTGACCATCACCGTCGGGATGATGATTTCCCTGAAAATGTTCTGATCACCTATATTGAAAGTGGAGCAAGTAGTGCGAGCGAATTGGTTAGTGAACTTATTCAGTTCCAGAAGTCGAAGAAAAATCGGTTAACGAAGATTCAAGCTAGTGTCTTGATGGCTGGGATCATGCTGGATACTAAGAACTTCTCCACACGTGTTACAAGTCGGACCTTTGATGTGGCGAGCTACCTTCGCTCAAGAGGTAGTGATAGTGTAGCCATCCAGGAGATCTCTGCTATTCAGTTTGACGAGTACCGCGAAGTGAACGAACTGATCTTGACTGGTGAAAAGATTTTGCCGCATATCATCGTAGCTTGTGCCAATACGACTAAAGCCTATGATTCAGTAACTATTAGTAAAGCAGCTGATAGTATGCTAGCCATGTCTGAGGTGGAAGCAACCTTTGTCATTGCTTGTAATCAAAGTGGGACTGTCTCTATTTCTGCACGAAGTCGAAGCAAAGTCAATGTACAGCGTATCATGGAACAACTTGGCGGAGGAGGTCATTTCAACTCGGCAGCCTCTCAAATTGAAGGTCAAGATTTGATGAGTATTCGTCAACAACTGATTGAGACTATTGAAAACGAAGTAACTATTGAAAAGGAGAATGTAGAATGAAAGTTATTTTCTTAGCGGATGTAAAAGGTAAAGGTAAAAAAGGCGAAATTAAAGAAGTGCCTACTGGTTATGCACAAAACTTTTTGATCAAGAAAAATCTTGCGAAAGAAGCCAATGCCCAAGCAATCGGTGAGCTTCGTGGAAAGCAAAAGTCAGAAGAAAAAGCGCATGCTGAATTGTTAGCGGAAGCGCAAAAGATTAAAGCGAAATTAGAAGAAGAAGCAACTGTTGTTCAATTCACTGAAAAAATTGGGCCAGATGGCCGTACCTTCGGCTCTATTACCAATAAAAAGATTGCAGAAGAGCTTGAGAAACAATTTGGCATTAAAATTGATAAACGTCATATCCAAGTTTCCTCTCCAATTCGTTCAACAGGATTGATTGACGTCCCTGTAAAAATTTATCAAGATGTTACAGGTTTGATTAATATTCGTGTAAACGAAGGGTAAACACGATCGATAGAAAGGTTTTTTTATGGCTGAGATAGAGGAATTACGAACACAACCTCAGGATATCCAAGCGGAGCAATCAGTGTTGGGAGCCATCTTTATTGATGAGGGGAAATTGGTCTTTGTTCGTGAATATATCGAGCCTGGCGATTTCTTTAAGTACTCGCACCGTTTGATTTTTAAAGCCATGATCGATCTAGCTGACCGCGGGGATGCGATTGATGCGACGACTGTTCGAAATATTTTAGATAGTCAGGGGGATCTCCAAAATATTGGCGGTCTCTCCTATTTGGTAGAAGTCATTAATTCGGTACCAACTTCAGCTAACGCAGAGTATTACGCGAAGATTGTTGCCGAAAAAGCTGTCTTACGTCGATTGATCTCTCGATTAACGGAAAGTATTAATCAAGCTTATGATGGTGCAAGTCCTTCAGATGAAATCATTGCGGGTGCTGAAAAAGCTCTGATTGATGTTAGTGAAAACGCAAATCGTAGTGGATTTAAAAATATTCGAGACATCTTGAATATAAATTTTGGTAGCTTGGAAGCCCGCTCGCTTCAAACCTCTGATATTACGGGTATTGCGACAGGCTATCGCGATTTGGACCATATGACGACGGGGCTACATGAGGAAGAGTTGATTATTTTAGCGGCTCGTCCTGCAGTAGGGAAAACAGCCTTTGCTCTAAATATTGCTCAAAATATCGGGACAAAGTTGGATAAGACAGTGGCTATTTTCTCATTAGAAATGGGTGCTGAAAGTTTGGTTGACCGGATGTTAGCAGCTGAAGGTTTGATTGAATCCCATTCGATTCGTACAGGTCAATTGACGGATGAAGAGTGGCGGAAATATGCCATTGCTCAAGGAAATTTGGCCAATGCGAGTATTTACATCGATGATACTCCGGGAATTCGGATCACTGAGATTCGTTCGAGAGCAAGAAAATTAGCGCAGGAAACAGGGAATCTCGGTCTTATTCTGATTGACTACCTGCAGCTGATTACAGGGACTGGAAGAGAAAACCGTCAACAGGAAGTTTCAGAAATTTCTCGTCAGTTAAAGATTTTGGCTAAGGAACTAAAAGTTCCCGTTATTGCTTTGAGTCAGCTATCACGTGGTGTGGAACAGCGCCAAGACAAACGTCCTGTTCTTTCTGATATTCGTGAATCTGGATCGATTGAACAGGATGCGGATATTGTTGCTTTCTTGTACCGTGATGATTATTATGATCGAGCTGGTGAAGAGGAAGAAGATGGAATGCCTAATAATACGGTTGAAGTGATTATCGAGAAAAACCGTTCAGGTGCGCGTGGGACAGTCGAATTAATATTCCAAAAGGAATACAATAAATTCTCAAGTATTTCAAAGAGAGAGGATCAATAAGATGAGTGATGCATTTACAGATGTTGCAAAAATGAAAAAAATTAAAGAAGAAATCAAGGCCCATGAAGGACAAGTGGTTGAAATGACGCTTGAAAATGGACGGAAACGTCAAAAAAATAAATTTGGACGCTTGATTGAGGTCTATCCTTCTTTATTTATTATCGAGTATACGAACGACAATAGCTTGCCAGGTGAACCAGCTAATACATACGTGGAGTCTTACACCTATTCAGATATTTTAACAGAGAAGAATTTAATTCGTTATTTGGATTAATTTCTTGCTTTTATCGTCTAAATCAGTTATTATAATAAATACATATGGGAGTCTGTGTACAGTCTGAGAGGAAGTGTAAGCTTCGACCGCACCTGATCTGGGTAATGCCAGCGTAGGAAACAAATGAAATGTATTTTTCGTTATGAGTGACCTTGTGCAATCCGTCTCCTATTTTGGAGGCGTTTTTTATTTGTGAGAAAGGAGGTTACGATGTCTCTTGTAAAAAGATATTCAAAACAATTGATAGGATTTGCAGGTTTTAGCAGTCTTCTTGTCTTATGGCAGTTAGCAGGATTTTTAAATATCCTCCCCAAATTTGTATTACCAACGCCACTTGAAATTGGGAATGCCTTTGTACGAGATCGATCTCTCCTGATTCATCACAGTTTGTCTACCCTTCAAGTGGCCTTGATCGGACTTGTTATAGGCGTTCTTCTTGCTGCTGGCTTTGCGATTCTCATGGATAGTTTTCAATGGGTGAATGATCTGGTCTATCCTTTTATGGTTGTTATTCAAACCATTCCGACGATTGCCTTGGCCCCTATCCTGGTTCTTTGGTTTGGTTATGGTATGCTTCCAAAACTGGTTTTGATCATTATTACGGTGGTATTTCCCATCGTAGTCAGTCTGTTAGATGGTTTTCGGCATTGCGATCAAGACATTCTGAGATTGTTTCAGATTATGCAAGCCAATCGCTTTCAGACTTTAGTCCATTATAAAATTCCTGCAGCGCTTCCTTATTTTTTCGCAGGTTTACGTGTGAGTGTTTCCTATGCTTTTATCAGTACGGTCGTTTCAGAATGGTTAGGAGGTTTTGATGGATTGGGGGTCTATATGATCCAATCGAAGAAGTTATTTCAGTATGATACGATGTTTGCGATCATTGTATTGATTTCTGCTATTAGTTTACTCGGTATGTTTCTCGTTGACCAATTAGAACGAACCATTCTAAAATGGAAAAAGGATTGACAAACTTGTAAATGGTGTAAAAATTAAATTGACAAAAATGTAAAAGAGGTATAGCTAATGAAAAAGTCAATAGGTTTATTTTTCTCAATAATATTGGGATTTGTTTTCTTGAGTGCTTGTCAAAATTCTGTCAAGCAATCGTCAAGTGGTTTGAAAAAGATTGATTTTATTCTAGATTGGACCCCGAATACTAATCACACGGGTCTCTATGTAGCAAAGGAAAAAGGGTACTTTAAAGAAGCAGGACTGGATGTAGATATAAAACTTCCTCCGGAAGACAGTAGTTCTGATTTGATTATCAATGGGAAAGCTCCATTTGGTATTTATTTCCAAGATTCTATGGCCAAGAAATTGGATAAAGGTGCGGGTATTACCGCTGTTGCAGCTATCGTCGAACACAATACGTCAGGGATTATTTCAAGAAAAGATGCAGCGATCACAAGTCCAAAAGATTTGGTGGGTAAGAAGTATGGTACCTGGAATGATCCGATTGAGTTGGAAATGATCAAATCGATGATGAAAAAAGAAGGAGCTGATTTTAATCAAGTAAAATTGGTTCCAAATAGTGATTCAAATTCCATTACTCCGATTGAAAATAAGGTCTTTGATGCTGCTTGGATTTATCACGGTTGGGATGGAATTTTGGCTGAGCAAAAGGGAATGAAGACCAATTTCTTCTATATGAAAGATTTTGTTCCTGCATTTGACTACTATTCGCCTGTTATTATTGCTAACAATGACTATTTGAAGTCTCATAAAGAGGAAGCAAAAAAATTCATTCAAGCGGTGAAAAAAGGCTACCAATATGCTATAGAGCATCCAGAAGAAGCTGCGGATATCTTGATCAAACAGGCCCCTGCCTTAGCTAACCAGCGTGATTTTGTACTCGCTTCCCAAAAATATCTTTCTAATCAATATGCTTCAGACAAGGACAAGTGGGGGCAGTTTGATCCTAAGCGGTGGAATGCTTTTTATGCTTGGGCAAAAGAGCAAGGATTGGTTTCAAATGACTTAGAAGACAAAGGTTTCACAAACGAATTGGTAGGTGACTGATATTTTAACCGTAAAAGATGTAAGTTTCTCTTTTGGAGATAAAGCAGTTTTAAATAATGTATCACTAGAAGTGCAAAAAGGAGAAATCGTCTCTATTCTAGGTCCGAGTGGGGTAGGGAAATCAACCTTGTTTAATTTAATTGCTGGGATCCTTCCCTTACAAAAGGGCGCTATAGAAGTAGATGATGCTCCGATCTCCTTTGGGAAAGTCAGCTATATGCTACAAAAGGATCTTTTGTTGGAACATAAGACAGTATTGGGAAATATTATTCTTCCCCTTCAATTGAAAAAGATTCCTAAGGAAGAGGCGACATCTACAGCTCTAAAATTGTTAGATGAATTTAAATTGGGAAGTATCGCCAACCTTTATCCCAATGCCCTGAGTGGGGGGATGCGGCAACGGGTGGCGCTATTGAGAACCTATCTTCTGGGTCATTCTGTCTTCCTATTAGATGAAGCTTTTAGTGCCTTAGATGAATTGACAAGGCAGGATCTTTATCACTGGTATCTAGACAGTAAGGAACGTCTTGGTCTCACCACTCTAGTGATCACTCATAGTATCGAAGAAGCTTTGACATTGAGTGACCGGATCTATATCTTAAATCATAATCCCGGTGAAATTATTGCAGATCTTCCTTTAAAATGGGATCCAGCAACGGATAGAGACTGGCAACAATTGCAATATAAAAAACGAATCATAGAATTATTGTCTGAATTTCATTGAAATTGTTTTGAAGGACTTTACAAAGTTTCTATTCCGTGATAGAATAGAATTTGTGCGAAATGACAGCAGGACAAAATGAAGCTCGTCAACAGGAAGTCAGCTAGAAAAGTAACCTTTGCTGTTTGGGCGAAGGCTTTCTGAACGAATCAGGTTTGTCTAAAACGTTATTTCCTACAAAAATTATTTTTATAGGAGGACATTTCAAATGTCACGTTATACAGGACCATCTTGGAAACAATCTCGCCGTCTTGGCTTGTCACTTACAGGTACAGGTAAAGAATTGGCACGTCGTAACTACGTACCAGGTCAACACGGACCAAACAACCGTTCAAAATTGTCAGAATACGGTTTGCAATTAGCTGAAAAACAAAAACTTCGTTTCTCTTACGGACTTGGTGAAAAACAATTCCGTAACTTGTTCGTACAAGCTACTAAAGTTAAAGAAGGAACTGTCGGTTTCAACTTCATGCTTCTTTTGGAACGTCGTTTGGATAACGTTGTTTACCGTCTTGGACTTGCGACTACTCGTCGTCAAGCTCGTCAATTCGTTAACCACGGTCACATCCTTGTTGACGGAAAACGCGTTGATATCCCTTCATACCGTGTAACTCCAGGTCAAGTGATCTCAGTTCGCGAAAAATCAGCTAAAGTTCCAGCTATCCTTGAAGCTGTTGAAGCTACAGTTGGACGTCCAGCATTTGTATCATTCGATGCTGACAAACTTGAAGGTTCATTGACTCGCCTTCCAGAACGCGATGAAATCAACCCAGAAATCAACGAAGCACTTGTCGTTGAATTCTACAACAAAATGTTGTAATATCTTTTTAACTATGATAGGCTGGAAAGCCTTTAAACAAAGCACTTTAGGTATTTTCCCTAGAGTGCTTTGTTTCTTTTTACTACCCTTTTAGTTACCTATGACTAATTTTTGTATAGTAAGAGGGTGTACCTTTTCAGGTTCACCCTGTATTTTACTGTATTTATAAATTGCTGATTGCCGTTTCAAATATTGAGACGGCTTTTTTTGCGCCTTCTTTTGTAGCGTGGACGTATGTATTTAATGTCATTGTTATATTAGAGTGGCCTAGTCTATATTGCAGATCTTTAGCCTCTATTCCAGCGTAAAGCATAATAGTAGCATGGGTATGACGAAAACCATGAAAACTTATATCGGGTACCCCAGCACTCTTAAAATGCCCCTGTAGTCTTTTTCTCAATAAGCAAGCGTAAGCGTATTTAGTAGTAAAAGGTGTGAACACAATATTTTCAGACCTTCCCAGCTTCCAACATTCTACTTGTTGGCGCTTTTTATACTGCTTTAAAAGTGAGATAGTCGCTGGATCTATTTCAATATCTCTTAGGCCTGCTTTTGATTTAGGGGTATTTGTTTCTTGATATCTGTTTAAAGTCTTAGATATACTGATCGTACCTGTTTTGAGGTTTATATCAGACCATTCAAGGGCTAGAGCTTCCCCAATACGGCAACCACTGGCCAGCAAAGTTTTATAAAGAACGTAATCAAAAAGATTTTCATATAAATTTAGATCCAAACTATCAAGATAGGCTAGAAATTTCTTTAATTCTTGATTGCTAAAAAATCTAATCTTTTGTTCTTTTGCTTGTTGCTTACGCGGAATAATAACATCACGGGCTGGATTGTGCTGGATCACTTGCATAGTAACTCCATATTGAAGTATACGGCGGTTAATATTGTTTAGAAAACTATAATTTGCGTATGCCCCCTTCTCCCCTCTATTCGCTTTATCTGCCCATTTATTTACTTGTTGTTGAATAATAGGGGTAGTTAGGCTATTTAGTTTATAATCGCCAAAAACGGGCAAAATATGAAGCCTTACAATACCCTCCATAGATTGTTGGGAGTTTGGTTTGATTGTGTTTTTATAACTCTCCCACCATAGAGCAACTAACTCTCTATAAGTAGTGATCGTTGGTTTATTTTTAGCACAATATCCATTGTTGGCAAAGGTATTAATTGCTTCCCTAGCCTTGATTTTGACTGCCGTTTTAGTATTAGCTGTAACAGTGGTACGGGCCTTTTTCCCCGTCATCTGATCTACACCTAAATAAACACTAGCACGGTAAACAGTTTGGCCATTCTTTTTTACTACTGTTTTGATATTCATTTTTCTTTCCTTTCCATCAACAGGCAAGCGGATAGGTGAGAAAAGAAAAATTAATAAAAGTGACAACGTTGTCACTTATTAAGGGTATTAAATACGACCATGTGGTCGTATTTGCTATTTCTTGGGCTTTCTAAATTATGTGACGTCACATAATTTAATTACTCAACGTTGAGTAATTTGAAATCGTTAAACGTTGAACGTTTTTAGATTAGATTTGTTTCTTCGAAAAACGAAGAAACAATATGTTGCAACGTTGCAACATTTCGAAACGTTACGAAATTTGATAAACGACAACGTTGTCGCTTTTAGGTTAATAATGTGGTCGTGATTATTAAAGTAGCATTTAATATTACCCAACGTTGGGTATTTTAAATAGTGTAAGTTCCATTTTTTAGAATGTCGAAACGTTACGACTTTTTAAAATTATCTATTAAATCAGATAGCAACTTTAACTTACTATTTGTAGTTTTTTTATCTTTTACAAAATTAGTTATGTTTTCTATATAAAAATATCTTTTATTATTTTCTGAAGAAGCGTCCACAAGTCCTTGGGGGGTAATATCTTGGAGATCGTCTTCATCACTAGGGAAATCATCTGGATTTTGCTGGGCCAAGTCGTACATAGATTTATGGGGTTCATCTTCAAAACCTAATAAATAATTTAAACTTACATCAAAATATTCGGCTAACTGTTGCCCTCTATCTGCTTTGAATTGACTTTCACCATTTTCCCAACTTTGCAGAGTACGTAAAGGAATATTGTGTTCTTTAGAGAATTCCTTCTGTGAAATTCCTTTCTTTTTGCGTAATTCTTTCAATCTATTCATAGTAAACACCTTTCAAAAACATTATAACACAAAAAATATTTAAATAGACGCAAAAAATTGCATTTATTTTTTAAAAAAGTATTGACAACGCAAAAAAATGCGTGTATAATTCAAGATGTACCGCAGGAAGTTGCGTGCAAATTAGTAAACACCATAAAAATAATATAAAGGAGGTAAAGCATGAGAAATAACATGCGCTTATTATTAGCAAAGCAACGGAAGAAAACTTCTGACGTTGCAGAAGCTACAGGGATATCAAAAAGTACACTAACGGCATTATACTATGAACGTGCAAAGAGTCCAACATTGGATACTTTGAAGAAAGTTTCAAGTTTTCTAGGGGTAACTATTGATGAATTTCTAGATGTGAAAGATTAGAAAGGATACATAATGTATACATGATTTTCAAAAAAAGACAACAAAAAAAGTCAAATACTCGCCTTCGCCAAAAATTGAGTATATGACTTAAAAGAAACAGGTACCTAGAAAGAATACTTTCTAAATACTTTTTATGTACCTAGTATATCAGAAATTAGAGAGGTACACAAGATGAAAGGAAAGAAGTTTTCCCATTATCCCCGCTTATTAAGTAGGGCAGTGACATTGGTTTCACAACTATACCATGGAGAAATTACAAGATCTGATTTTGATATCTTTTATAAAAGACTTGGAGATCAGATAGAACATGAACAAAAATTAAATAAATAATCACTTATTAAACAGGCAAGCGGATAGGTGAAAAAAGAAAACTGTATAAGAAAAGCCATGCTGACAGGGCAAATATAAGCCTCTGTTTATTAAAAATGTGGGCTATCGGTCAACAAACAAACGTAGAATGTTACTAAATGTTGCTATGTATCAACATTTGAGCGATAAAAGGAGAAATCAATGAGAAAAACAACATATGAATTATTAAGTGAGAAAATAGAAAATCTTCATAATGAATTAATCAGAATTGGCAAAGAAAACAATTTATATTGTTTATCACTCAAAGCTGAACAACTCAATACGATAAAAGAAGATATCGCTAGGCTTCTATGGGTAGAGTATCCAGAGTTGAATGAGAGCGGTAAAATTGAAGCAGTCAACAAAATGACTTATGGAATGGTATTCCATGCGGGAATTTTTGAAATTGATGGAATGCGTTTGGCATTTTTGGAACGTTTAGCAAATAATTTTTTTCATACTGAGAAGGAAAAGAATTCATTTGTCAGTTATGCAGAAGATCTATATTCAGAGAACACTCAAACTCACAAAGATTTTTTGAGAGAAAAAATGGCATTAGCTAATAGAAAATAAGCGTTTGAAAAAGACCATTTGTGTAGATTTTGCACAATATAAACTTATTAAAGTACTGTATAGAAAATAGGAATATTAGAAAGTTGGAAAAAATGAATGAATGGAATTTGTCTCTAGAACAAACAATCATCTTATTTATTATTTTATATTTGATCGTATCCAAAATATGGTTTTTTGAGCCAAAGACAAAGAAAAATGAAACTTATACAAAAGGGGAAAAAGAAATAATAAATGAAAAACTAAATCCAGACTATGGGGCTTATGTATGGTTAGCTGGCAAGCGTTTTAATTGAAAGGGGTAAGGATATGGAATTACTTTCAAAGGAAATTCAATTGGAATGGCTTCAAGCACAAAAAGAGACTTTAGAAACACTTGTGAATTTAGAAATGGAACGAAAAGGGAAACTAGATCTTATTACTAGAGAAGAATTAAAAGAGGCTCTAGGAGTCTCAGGAGAAACTCTAAGAAATTGGGAAAAACTTGGACTGAAAAAACTGCAAACCCCAACTGAGAGAGCTAGAAAAGTTTATTATCGCCCAAGTGACATTTATTTGTTCTTATCAGTGAGGTAGAGAGCAATGGAAGTGAGATATTATGAACCGTCTAAAGATTTTAACAAAGCAGTATATAATGCTCCTTTTAATCTTTTATTACTGCCATTAGGTACAGATGAAGAAGCTGAAAAGAAGATCATAGAACATTTTGAGAAGGTGAAAAGATGTATAGACAAGTGATTTTATTTCTACAAGAACAAAAGATACAAGAATTTGACTTTTTGAAGGATACCCCTACTAGGGTTTATAAAAAGAATGAGTGGTACGCTTTTATTTACTATGAACCGATGGGGGAAAATCTGACTGAACAAGTAAGCCCTAAAATGCTTATCCAAGTAGTAACCAACTCTAAAAACCTAGAAAATAGGGGCTGGAAGTTAGTACGTAATTTCCCTATTAGTAAATTACAAGGGGACTTACTAGAGTTTTTACAATTATATGAAGTCTATAAATTTAGAGGTTATAAAAATGGCTATGGTTTAGAATTTAATGGGCCATTACTGGAATTTGTTGCGTATGGCTTAAATGATCGAACAGAAGTATCTACCTTTTTAAAAATGATGATCGGGGCTGGATATAATTTAGAAATAATCATACAGATCTTTTCTAATATCGTTAAAAAGAAATCTCTTGCCCGTGATTTTGTTGAATTGATAAACCGTTATGAGGTAACTACATGAGTGTTAAAAAAGCATTAGAAAAGACAATACAAGAAGAACGGGCTTCCCCGAACTTTCCAAACCTTACGGAAAGAAGAGAAACAGAGACCGAAAATAATAGTCTTGGTTTGGTTGAAAAGGCCAAAGGGAAAGGCTGGGCTTCTAGTTTAGATAATTTGAGTAAGATTATAAGTGGAGACAGTCTACTGAAAGACAAGTTAAGATATAATGAATTCACACATGAAATTGATATCATCGGTTCATTAAAACTCAATAGTGATAACGGGCTTACTGGGGTAGCAGATGATAGTGTTTTAAAAGAAATTCGTCTATATATTGCAAAAAAATATAAAGTGGATTTTAAAAAAAGCGATATTTCTGACACTTTGGAAGTTGTGGCCCGTACACAAGGTTACAACCCCTTGAAAAAATTCTTGCTAGAATGTGAAAGGGAATATAATTCTTGCAGTGATCCACCAGAAACATTTAATATTTTACGTCAATATCTTAATGTAGAAGATAGTAAATACAATCGGATAATATTTGATCTATTTTTTCGTGGAGCAGTTGCGAAAGTGTTTGATCCTAGTGTAAAGTTTGATTTTGTATTAGATTTGACTGGTAAACAAGGGGTAGGAAAAACACAATTTTTTGAAGGCTTGTTTACAGATCAATACTTCACAACCGTTGAAACTTTCACGGATAAAGACGATAAAGCCCGAATGGTGAGAAATTGGTGCGTTTTTGATGATGAAATGGTAGCAACTAAAAAGACCAGTTTCCAAGAATTAAAAAGGTTCATAACTGATAGAAAAATCGAATATCGCCCGCCTTATGGTAGCACTGATAGGCGATTACTGAAAAACTTTGTTATTGTACGGGCAACGAACCAGCCCGACTTCCTAAATGATTTAACTGGAGAACGTCGTTTTCTTGTTGCTGAAGTCTATAAAGATAGTTCCTACAAAGGTAGAAACTGGACTGAAAATGATCGTAGGAGGTTCTGGGGTGGTATGGTCAAGGCTTGGAGAGATAATAAAGACTTAACCCTATCAGATGAACAAGAAGCCCTAGTAAACGCTATACGGGCCAAATATAAAGCTATAGATGAAGAATTAGAAGATCTTGAAAGATATCTAAATACCCCCTATCCCGAAAGAATGTATTTTAGCCCTCCTAATGATAAAGTTAGAAAGTATTTTATCCATGAAATTTTAACCAATGGAATTTGGCTTAATGGAAATGGTGAGGAAGAAAAACTAGATGAAAAATACGGGAAATTAGTTGAACGTGATCGCTTAACTGTTAACCTATTTTTTCAAGAAGTCTATCTGAACGACAGCCCCACTCAAAAGCAAAAGGCAAAAATAAGAATGGCTCTACAAAATCAACAGGAATGGCAATACAAGAAAGGCATAAAATTCGGGAAGGTTACTACATCTGGTTTTTTCAAAAATGGATAGTTGGAATTTTAACAATGAGGTTGGAAAAATGAGAACAAAATTCCAACCGTATAAACCCTTGTGAGAGTAAGGGGGGAAGGATTTTTTAAAAAAATGGTTGGAAAGTTATTTAAAAAATCCAACCACGGAAACGCTTGGTATATAAGGTTTTTTTGATGATTGGTTGGAAAATAACAATATTTAATAAGAAAAAGTATATTACTTATTGTTGAATACACTGTATTAAATTATTTTAACTTTCGGTGAAAAAAATCCAACTTTTCCAACCAGATCTAAAAAACGTTGATATAACAGGCTTAAGGCGGTTGGAAAACTAGTTTATAAATTCCAACCAGTTGGAAAATTTTTACAACCAAAATGATAAAAAAGGAGGTGGAAAATGAAAATAAAACTAAAATACAATGTAAAGGAATTTAATTTTACATATGATTTTAAAACAGAAGAAACGGCTCATATAGCCTCGGAGGCACTTATAGGATATTTACTGGGTACTCATTTTAGGGTAAATGCAAAGGTAGACTTCCTATGTGTAGAGAAGGACAGTAGTCTAACTAGATTGTCGTTAAAATATGTATCTGTAAATGATTTAAGCAGTATTCTAAATCGAATCTGTAACTTTTATGATGAATATCGTACAGGGCTAAATTTAGATTTCGATGAAGAATGGGAGGGGTTATGATGGATAAACTAAATGACGGTTGGATCTATTTTATGAACCGTGGTATAATTAAAAGTGTAAAGATCCCCGAATTTGGGGAGCTGAATTTAAAGGTCTCTAATGGTGTTGTTACACTCATAGAGACTAAAGAACAAACAAAAATTTAATTGCTGACTTGAGAACAAGAGGCATGACATAAAACGGTTTTTATAATTCGTTTTTTGTCATGTCTCTTTTTTATATCAATCTAAAGAAAAGAGGAAAAAATGGAAATTAAAGAAGCAAAAAAGATTTATTTTGAATTAGTTCAAAACTATAATTTATTTAATAAAGAAACTACCTGGTTTGGTACAGGGTATAGTGATAATTATCACTACCTAACACTAGGACTTATTCCAGAAATTGCAAGTACATTATCAGAGGGCAAAGATATTATTAAACTTGTTGAAGAAATTCGTAATTCAATTAAAAAATATTGGGAACTTCGAACAAAGTCCATTGATAAAATGAATAAAATTCTTTCTGATAATTATCTCACTAGTAAAGAGAAAGACCATAAAGCAAGTGAGTTAAAAAAAGAAATTGCTTTAAATCTAAATGATCTGGTAAAAGTAAATGTAAAACTTGCCAATAAACAAGAAAAAGTATTTGCTCCAATTTTAAATAAAATTCAAGAAGTTACTGAAACACTTGGGGAATTTGGAGATAATAAAGTTCTTCCTTCAAAAATTAACTTATACGCAAATTGCCCAGAGTGTACAGAAAAAGAATTTACAAATTATTTTGTAGATGAATTATATACACCTTACCCACCTTTAAAAGATCGTGATTTTAACTATTTCATTAGAATTGGTGAAGAAGTTTCGTTTACACGTCATGCAGAGGAAGAGTTTGAAGAATTAGGCTTACAGACACTTAATAGACATTTAACAAACTTTAAAGTAGAAAACTACTGGAAAGAAAACGGATTTAGTTCAAAAGTTGAATGGCTTGCAAGTGTCCATGAAAAACGTAAAGAAGCGGAAGAACTTGCATATATCGAAGGTATGAAAATGCAACAAGCTTTAAAAGAACTAAAAGCACAAGGGAAGCAAGAAGGCTTTTTCAAAAAGATGTTAGGAGCTTTTACAAATGAATAAGATTGAGATCAAAGGGGCAATTATCCCCAATAATAGTATTGAAGCATATAAGAAAGAGGGGAAGGAATACACGGCCTTACAAGATATTGAATTACCGCCTTCTTCTGAACCTATAGAAGTGATCATCAATTCTGGGGGTGGTGATGTATTCACAGGAAGCGAAATATACAGTCGATTGAAAGATCATAAAGGACAAGTAATTGTAAAAATAGTGGGGGTTTGTGCTAGTATTGCCAGTGTGATTGCAATGGCTGGGGATACTGTAGAAATGAGCCCGACAGGTTTGTTTATGATACATAACGCAATGGCTTGGACGTATGGTAATACTAAAGAGCATAAAAAACAAATTGAAGCTCTAGAAGTAGTAAACAATAGTATCGCTTTGGCCTATCAAAACAAGACAGGTTTACCAATGGAAACTATTAGAAATTTAATGGAAGAAGAAACATGGTTTTCTTGTGATCGTGCGCTAGAGTATGGCTTTGTAGATAAACAAATGTTCATGAAAAAAATTTCCCGTGAAATGGTTGCTAGTATTCTCGAACATGTCCCAGAACAAGGGCGACACTTGTTTATGGAAAATGTAATTAAAAAGAATTTAGATAAAATTGATGCGAATATTGATGAACTGAAAAGTATTAAGAATAACAAAAATCAGTCATATGGTCAGAAGTTAATGACACTTGGAGTAAAGGATAAGAAAAACAATCTATCATATGGTCAGAAGCTAATGACAATCGGGTTAACACCAAACAAGAAACCCACCACTAAACAGATGTTAAGAGTTGCAAATGACGCTGAAAAAATAGTCATGTTGTTAACTCTCGAAGCAAGACATGAAACATTAAAAACTATTCGGGAGAAAAGATTTGAACAAATTCAAAAAGAGATAAAGGGTAGTTATTCGGAGCCATACCTAAACGAAGGATACCAAGCTGGAGATGTAATACTGGAGAATGGAAAAACTGTATTAGTGGCTCAAGGTCTCAATGATTATCAAAGTAAAGCTGATGAGTTGAGAAGATAAAATAGGTAGAGGATAGGCTTCGGCCTATCTTTTTATCTTTCAATTCTTCCAATTAGACATAATGAGGAAAATGCCAATTCATTTTTTAAAATCTTGTAGTTTCTTGATACGCTTGGGGTTTGGTGAATAAACGAATTAGACAGAATGTAAGATATGTCTAATTGAGAAGGGGGAACAGGGCTAGTAAATGCAAAAATAATGAGACAAAAAATTAGAATTACTCATTTTTGGGAATGTACACAAAATTGAAAATCTAAAAATAATACCCCCCGGTCGAAAAAAATCGAAAAAAATCGGTCTCTGGGAACCGGTGGGAGGGGTCGATTTTCTAAATATAAGGGTTAATTTTTAAGGGGGGTGGGGGTATAGGTCAAAAAAAGTCAAAGATTTTAAAAAAGCCCCAAAATTTTGGAGCTTAATTCTTGCCTGTTGAACTCATTAGATTTAGTTCCCTTTTTACTACCCTTTAAGTTACCCCAGCATGTCTCACTTTGTTAGTGATTGTTGAAATACAATGTTTTTGGTAGTTAGGTTGCCTTATTATTACTATACATGTTTAAGTGCTGATAACAAAATGCTTTAATTTTAAGATATACCTTACAGAAAGCCTACAACAGTGGGCTTTTTGTTTTGTCTTAAAGGGTTGATTTCTGGCTTTGTTCAGTTACAAATTTTCTAAAA
This sequence comes from Streptococcus sp. 210928-DFI.4.42, assembly GCF_020554365.1. Taxonomy (NCBI): domain Bacteria; kingdom Bacillati; phylum Bacillota; class Bacilli; order Lactobacillales; family Streptococcaceae; genus Streptococcus; species Streptococcus sp. 210928-DFI.4.42. The sequence goes on along the minus strand of NZ_JAJCHF010000006.1, from coordinate 33,352 downwards.
CTGTTTCATTAAATGAGACAGTTTTTTGTTTTCTTAAAACCTAAACCTGCTAATAAAAAAACTCCTGATCTATCTAGATCAGGAGAGACTGTTACCGTAACATTTTTATTAAAAATTCAGCCATTTGTTGAGGGCTTTCTTTTTTTCCGCGAGAAACCCACATTTGACAGACTCCGAAGAAGGCATTGGTCAGATAGACAGAACTGTAGACTCTTTCAATATCTGTTAATGATTTATGACTATAGCGCTCTTGCAGACTATCAACCAGAAGAATCTGTAATTTATGTCGTAAAAAGGTTTGGATCTCCTTGGTTCCATTCTCTGTCAGAAGAACCGCAAAGAGTGGCTCCTTGGTTAGAAATTCGAACACTTCTGTAATCGCTTGGCGCTTGTCATCTTGGTGTTTGTCAAAGATATATTCAAGCTTGTGAAAGAGTGCTTGTTGGTAGCGCTCGATCATGTCATACTTGTCTCGATAGTGGGTATAAAAGCTAGAGCGACTAATGCCGGATTCTTGTGCTAGTTCAACCGTTGTGATTTGATCGAATGATTCCTTTTCGAGTAGTCGAACCATCGCCTCCTCAATATTTCGTTTTGTTTTTAATCGTTTATTGCTCTCAGTCATCTGTTAATCCTTTTTGCACAAAATTATACACAGTGTCTAAAAATAATATTTTATACTTGTGAAAATTTCTAGAAACTGTATAATCTATTATATCAGAAATTTAGACATTGTGTATAAAAAGGAGACAAAAAATATGATGAAAGAATGGAAGGCTGTTCTTAAAAAGCCAACATTTATCATTGTCATGATTGGAGTTGCGTTGATTCCAGCTCTTTATAATATTATTTTTCTATCTTCCATGTGGGATCCATATGGAAAGGTTTCGGATCTTCCTGTAGCGGTTGTCAATAAGGATCAATCTGCTACATATAATGGACAAAAGATGGAAATTGGAAAAGACATGGTGTCCAATTTGAAGGACAATGACTCACTTGATTTTCATTTTGTAGATGAGAAAGCTGCGAAAGATGGTCTCAAAAATGGCGATTATTATATGATTGTAACCCTGCCTGAGGATCTTTCAAAAAAAGCTAGCTCCATCTTAACCAATCATCCGGAACAGATGACCATTGATTACCAAACGTCCAGTGGTCATAGTTTTATCGCAGGAAAAATGAGTGACACTGCGATGACAAAAATGAAGCAGTCAGTGGCTGAAAAAGTGACCAATACTTATACAACAGCTTTATTTTCTAAAATGGGATCGCTTAAAACTGGTATGGGGACAGCGGCAGATGGAAGTGCTAAATTAGCAGATGGTGCAAGTAAATTGGAAGATGGTGGTCAAACACTGTCTACTAATTTGAATACATTGGCTCGTTCAAGCTTAGCATTTTCAGATGGTGCAACCACTCTTCGTACAGGTCTAGCAGCCTATACAGATGGTGTTGGTCAATTAGGAAATGGTCTCAATCAAATGGCTGGTCAACTTCCAAACTTGGTATCTGGTGTCAATCAATTAAATAATGGGTTTGGTACTTTTAATACAGGCTTGATGGCTTACGCTACCGGAGTGGATCAATTAGGAAATGGTCTCAATCAAATGGCGAGTCAAACCCCTCAGTTGGCCTCAGGAGTTGGTCAATTAACCAGCGGTATGGGGACCTTCAATGATGGTCTTGGGAATTATACCAATGGCGTGCGTCAATTGAATTCGGGCCTATCTAACTTTTCAAATGGTTTAGCAACCTATACAAATGGAGTCGCTACTTTATCAGAAGGAGCGGGTCAATTAAGTAGTCAATCTGCTACCCTTCGAAATGGGGTTTCTCAATTAGAATCAGGTATTCAAACATTATCAAGCCAGCTACAAGCTTCTACAAGTCAATCTGCTCAGATTGATCAATTGGCAGCTGGTTTAAACCAATTAAATGCAGCGATTCAAAATGCTACAGTAGATACCAGTCAACTTTCGTCTGGATTGACGAGTATTGCGAATTCAGCTCAATCAATCCTTGCTTCAGCCCAAGCGGATCGTGCAAATGCCCTTGCAAGTGTTCAAGGGACAGCAGCCTATCAAGCAATGACAGCTGACCAACAAGCGGAAATCAATGCAGCGATCTCATCGAGCCCAAGCTCGAGTGAAACGGCGGCTCAAGGAATCTTGACTACGATTCAAACGATCCAAGGTAGTTTGAATACAGGAAATAGCTTGACACAACTGCAAACGGCAGCCAATCAAGTTTTACCGACAGCTTCTTCTACCTTGACAGACCTGTCAAGTGGCTTATCTAAGATCCAATCCGCAGTTAGTGGACAATTGTTGCCAGCTAGTCAAACCATCAGTCAGGGGATCAGCGCTTATACAGCTGGTGTCGATAAAATCGCTAATGGAGCAACCCAACTTCAGACGAATAGCAGTACTTTAACAAATGGGGCTAGTCAGTTAGCAGCAGGTGTTGGTCAACTAGATAGTAAATCATCAGAATTACTTGCAGGAAGCAATCAATTAGCTTCTGGTCTAGGTGAGTTAAATGGGAAGATGCCTGCCTTGACATCAGGTATGAATCAACTGGCTTCAGGAGCGACCCAATTAACAGGTAAGTCGGGTGAATTGGTTGCCGGTGCTGGAAAATTAGCTGAAGGTGTAGGGCAATTGAACAGCAAGACTCCAGAGTTGGCAGGTGGTGTCAATAAACTTGTCACTGGTGTCAATCAGTTGACAGAAAAATCAGGTCAATTGGTGACTGGGGCTGATAAACTAGCCGACGGTGCAAATCAAATCTCAGATGGGTCCAGCAAATTAGCAGCAGGTGGCCAAACATTGACAAATGGTTTAGGTGAATTAGCAACAGGAAGCCAAACCTTGAGTCAAGGTTTAAACGATGCTAAGGGACAATTGAATGTGGCTACAACTGAAAAAGAGAACGCTAAAACCTTAGCAGATCCTGTCACGACCTCTAAAACAGACCATGATAATGTTCCTGTGAATGGTGTTGGGATGGCTCCTTATATGATCTCAGTAGCACTCTTTGTTTGTGCCTTGTCAACCAATATGATCTTTGCAAAATTGCCATCCGGTCGCCACCCTGAAAGTCGCTGGGCATGGTTTAAATCTCGCTTTGAGGTCAACGGAACGATTGCGGTGATTGCAGGAGTCTTGGTCTATGGTGCCGTTCACTTGATTGGTTTATCAGCTAATCATGAGATGGCTACTCTCTTCCTTTGTGTGATTGGTAGTGTGGCCTTCATGTCTATCGTGACTGCTTTGACAACATGGCAAAGAAAGATCGGTGCTTTCCTTTCCTTGATCCTCTTGCTCTTGCAATTGGCTTCTAGTGCAGGAACCTATCCTCTTGCTTTGACAAATGGCTTTTTCCAAGCCATTCATCCATTCTTGCCAATGAGTTATACCGTTTCTGGTCTTCGTCAAACGATTTCGATGACAGGAGAAATTGGAAATCAAGTGGCCTTCCTTCTGATGACTATTGTCCTTTTTGCAGGACTCGGAATGTGGTTCTATAATCCAAAAAAATATGAAGAGGACTAATCTTCAGGAACTCCCAACAGAATGTGTTGGGAGTTTTTTGTTTCATGTGAAACAAAAATTCTCGCTTGTTTAAGCGAGAATGTTTATTATTTAAAGAAGACGACATCAGGATTTGGAGTAATATAGAGAAGTTGGTCGTTTTCAAAGACCAGTTGGATGGTGTTGTTTTTATAGGTGTAAATGGTATAGTCTACTCCGGATTTAGAAGCTTGTTTGAGATCAACAGCTCCCATCAAAAAGGCGTGAGCTTGTTCCCCTGTGATTTTCCCCTCGTGGTAGAGCCCTTTAATATTTTCTAATTCGGTATTTTCAAAAGATTCAGCAATATAAGCAGGGTCTGTTATTTGTTTCTCTGGATTCCCAAGGATCTTTTGGACAAGGGCAGTGGTATATCCTTCATAATCCGGCGTCTGTGCAAAAATTTTATCGTCATTTCTAGAGTAGGCTACTTTTAAGTTCCCTGTTGCATAAATTTTATCTTTGGGTGCTTCTTGAGCATTTCTAGGGAGTCCTTCGGTTGTGACGATGTCAGAAGTGGTTTCCGTAGTAGTTGAGGGAGAGCTAGAGGAGTTGCTTGAGCTATTTGAACTGGTTGAGCGACTCGGGAGGCTAGAATGACTCGAGCTACTTTTTTTAAAGGTTTTCTTTTTTGAGCTGGTAGCAGTGGGTACTTTTTTAAAGTTGATCTTAAGGTCCGGCACACAGGCTGATAGAAAAAGAAGAGACAGCAAGAGTGTGAACAAAAGAGGGAGTGTCTGTTTTTTCATCATGTTCCTTTCGATAAGCTAATTGATTTTCTATTCTATCATAAAAAAGGCAACAAAAAAAGGTCAGGAAGAAATCCTGCCTTTATTTGTTATTATTAATGACCGCCGCCTTGAGGTCCGCTACCGCCTGGAGCCCCACCGCCTCCAGGCATGGAGTTGACAATTTCCGTTTGTTTTTCACCGTTGATATAGATGTCTCCGCCAGTGTAGGTAGCAGTACCATCAAAGTCGAATCCAGATTGTCCCGTTAATTTAATGGTTCCTCCGGTAACAGTGATATTTCCATTCGAATCAATTGGATCAGTATCGCCTTGGCCAACTTCAACGTTGAGGGTTCCACCATTCATAGTGAAGAAAATTTCATCTTGGTTAGCATTAGCATTGGCTGCATTGACACCGTCATCGGTTGCATAGATGGTGATATCTCCACTGTTGATGGTGATCGATTTTCCTTCGAGACCTTCGACAGACTCTGTTACCTCATAGGTTCCGCTATCGATGATCAGATCACCAGAATCATGGATTCCGTCATCTCCTGCAGTGATGGTCATTTTGTTATCTGAAAGATACATGGTTCCGACCGAAGTATCTTCATCATTATCCACCTTGACTGCATCTTCATCTGCATCGATGGTCATGGTCGTGCCAGTGATATTGAGTTCATCATTGACGTTGAAGGCATCTCCTACAGCCGTGATCTTATAGGTTCCACCTGTGATATGGAGAGTGTCATTGGCCTTGATCCCGTTATTCTTCTTAGCGTCAATGTTGAGCGTACCTGAACCATTGATGGTGAGGTCGCCTTTAGAGAAGATCACTGCATCGGCGTCTTCATCATTGTTTGAACTTGAATCAGACAAGGTATTGGTCGTGCCGTCTGCTAGAGTGAGGTAGACATGACCTGTTTTCGTAGCAGAAATTGGCGCGTTGGTGTTGGTCATGGTAACGCCTTTCAGGACGATGTGAACATCATCTGAGTCACCTGCTTCGACCTTGATTTGAACCCCATCGGATTCACCAGAGATGACATAGGTTCCAGCCTTTGAGATGGTCACGGTGGATCCAGATACAGCTACGCCGTCACCTGATACACTTGCAGAAGATCCAGACAGTTTTACAGTAGAGGCTTTGCTTTCATCGTAAGAGCTGTCCTTGTCCTTATCTGTAAAATAGTTGGAATTGTTTGTTTTATTTTTTGAAGTAGAAGTAGCGGTAGTTTGTGCAGTATTGCTTTTTGTAGCTGATTGTGATGACGCCTGGGTGCAAGCTGTCAGTAAGGTGAGGGTTGCGGCCCCCGTTAATAAAAATTTCCATTTGTTTGATTTCATGAGCTTTTCCTCTCGTTCAATTGATATGCTCCTAGTCTAAAGTTGCTAGCTGAAAGTTTCCTAAAGTTTTTCTGAAAGGAACCTTAACTTTAGTTTTCTTTAAGTTTGGCTTAATGACCAGTTAAGAAAGTCCCATTAAACTAGAAAGCACGTAAGTCGTATTCATACTTACTGAAGGTTAGAAACAATAGATCCCTCTTAAAGGAGAAGAAACATGAAAAAAACAATTGAGACAAGTTTCAAACGAATCGAAACAAAATATATCGTCGCAAAAGATGACGTGAAGGACTTGATCAAAGACTTAAAAGAATACGTCGTAGAAGATGATTACCCAACCTCAACCATTTCAAACATTTATTTTGATACGGAAAATTTTGATGTCATTCAAGATGCTCTTGCAAAACAACACCGCCGTGAAAAAATTCGGATGCGGACTTATATAGAAAAACCTCAAGCAGACAGCCCAGTGTTTCTAGAGGTGAAGTCAAAAGATGAAGAAGGAATTGGCCATAAATTCCGCCTAGTCGCTACTTCGCAAGCCATTATCAACTTGATGACAGATGGGACAGTAGATCATCAGATACAAGATCCAGACTTAGTGCAAGAGATTCAGAGATTGCGCAAACGTTATGGTCATCGATTGGAACCACGGATGTTCATTTATTATGATCGTTTGTCTCTCAAAGAAAAGAAATCCATTCAGGGTTATCCTTATCAGAAGATTCGCGTGACAATCGATCAAAACTTAGTCTTTCGAGACCAGGCTGTTAGCCTTTTTGGTGGGAAGAAAGGAGAACCTCTACTAGAGGATGACTTCGTGATCATGGAAATTAAGGCTCCTGGCCAAGAACCTAAATGGCTAAAGGATATTTTAGAGAAGTATGGTTTGGTGAAACAGAAATTTTCAAAATATAGCTGTGCTTATCATAAATCACAAGGCTTGGATTATGCCCCAAGACCAGTTCAAGAAACGGTAGGTGCTGCCTATGTCTAATCTATTTGATTCTATTTTTAATAATGCCACAGCAGCGGTGGATCCCTTGCGCTTACTGCTGGCCCTTTTGGTCAGCCTCTTTCTAGGGCTGGCCCTATCTTGGACCTATAAATACCGAACACTTTACACTCGAGAGTTTGTCATTAGTTTGACCTTGCTTCCTTGTATGATGACCTTAGTGATCTTTTTGGTCAATGGAAGTTTGGGAACCTCGATTGCAGTGGCAGGGACCTTTAGTTTGATCCGTTTTCGTTCGGCTACGAGTGGTTCGAGAGAGTTGATTGCCATTTTCTTAGCTATGATTATAGGATTGGCTGCAGGTTCGGGCTATCTTTTATTGGCCATTTTATCAACTCTCTCTTTACTAGGGGTGTGGCTGGTATTAGAGAACAAACAGAGTAAGGCAGACCATCAACGGCGCCGCCATTTGACTATTACAGTCTCAAAACAAGATGCTGTTGCAGAACAAATTAGTCAGTTGTTAGACCAAAGTTGTTCAGAAATTGACTTTATTTCTGTCACAACGGTCCAAGCTGGAGAACAACTGACCTTGAACTATGAGGTGAATATAAAATCGAATATCGATGATTTTGCTCTTGCCAATCTATTGATTAGCAAGATTGAAAATTGTGATGTCGCTCTGACAAAGAAAGCGAAGAAAAGAAAGAATCTATAACGGCTATCCTACTTTAGGATAGTTTTTTAGGATTTTAAGAACTTTTTAAGAAAAAGTGGTATACTGTTTCTAAAAAATTGAAGGAATCCCTTATGAAAAAGACTGCTATTTTTGAAGATGTCGTCTCTATTATGACCCATGATTCATCTACCATCAAGGATCGAAAAGGATGCGATCTAGAGCCTTTTCGAGAAAACATTACAGATGATATGACAGATGATGCCTTTCTCTATCAAGTTAAGACTTACCTAGCTAGTTTTGGGGTGATCGGGCATGTTTCCTTTCGAGATAAAAAGGCCAGTCCAAAAGGGTTTCTTTTGAGAATAAACGGACAGAAACTGTATGTTGAGGAAGCTAATGAAGATACGGGTCTTCAAGTAGGAGATCAGATCCTAGGTTTGGATGGAAGTGACTTGGATCAGATAGCTTCTCTTCATAAAGACTATTTTATCAGTAAGACCCCTGAAAGACACTACCGAGAATGGGCGGATTTGGTCTCTCAGTCAACGAGTGTCACCCTGCTTCGAGAAGGGATAGAAAAGACCATTGAAGTAGTCCCTAGTCGAGAACCGATCCAAGATCAGATTTTTTGGAAAAGATTAGACGATGAGATTCTTTATCTTCGTCTGGATAACTTTATGGATGAAGGAGCCATTAGTCGGGTATATCAAGAGTGTTTACCGATGATGACGGAAGTCAAGTTTCTTATCATTGATGTTCGACGTAACAGTGGAGGGACGGATTCTCTATATCTTCCTCTGTTACATCTAGGCTTAGAGAAGGATCAGGGCTATGATTCGCTTGACTGGGATGATGATGGCATGGAAATTCTCTACACAGAGCGCAATGTTGACCTGCGTTTGAAAGACTTTGAGGACTGGATGCAACAGGAAGAAATTAGTCCCGAAACAGATAAGCTACTTGAAGATATGAAAGAGAATTTGATCCACCATTGGGGACAAGGCTATGTACCGTATCAGCAAGAAAGCGAGGAATTCTTCCCAGAGGTTAGAGGTGGCCACTATCCTGAACAGATCTTTATCTTATCAGATATTTATTGTGCTTCATCTGGGGATAACTTTGTACAGATGATGAAGCAGTTTAAGAAGGTAACGGTGGTGGGTCGACCAACTCTCGGAATTCTAGACTACTCTAATTGTTGTACGGTTGATTATGATAATTTTTGTTTAATGTTTCCCACTTCTCGCTGTTTAAGCGTGGATCAAGGGGAAGGAATGACGGATCAGGGTGTTCTACCCGATATAGAGATTTCTTGGACACCTAGCCATTTCGAGAGAGATGTGGATCTGGACAAGTGTCTGGAGTTGATTCATCAGGGGACTGTGAAATAGAATAGGATTTCAACCAGAAAACTGATTAAAGAAAAATGCTTTCGTTAAACGGCTTGAATGATCTGAAATGATAACGTTTTCTACGACATTCTCACTATGTTTAAAATTGCTTACTTGGTATAAAAAATGGTAAAATAGTGAATAACAATCAAAATGAAGAGTGAAACTTATGAAACATAAAACACTTTATAAATTTATCGGGCAGACGGTCTTGTATTTCGCCATTTTTCTAGCCCTACTTTATTTCTTTAGTTACCTTGGTCAAGGTCAGGGTGGCTTTATCTACAACGAATTTTAGAAAAGGAGACTCCTAACCGTGTCAAACCAACCAATTACTGATATGATCGAGACAATTGAACGTTATGCGCAACTACAACCAGACTATCCGGTCTACAATGTCCTTGGTGAGGAACATACCTATGGCCAATTGAAGGCTGATTCAGATAGCTTGGCTGCCCACATCGACCAAATGGGCCTTCCTGAAAAGTCACCTGTAGTGGTCTTTGGTGGCCAAGAATATGAAATGTTAGCAACCTTTGTGGCCTTGACAAAGTCTGGCCATGCCTATATCCCAATTGATAGCCACTCTGCCTTGGAGCGCGTGTCTGCCATTGTTGAAGTAGCAGAGCCAAGCTTGATTATTGCCATCAATGAATTTCCATTGGAAAACCCAGCTGCTCCAATCATGTCCTTGGAGCAAGTGCGTGAAGCTTATGCAGCTCAGCATGCCTATGACTTACAACATCCAGTCAAAGGGGATGATAACTACTACATCATCTTTACCTCAGGGACAACCGGGAAACCAAAAGGGGTGCAAATTTCGCACGATAACTTGCTCAGCTTTACCAACTGGATGATTACGGACAAGGAATTTGCAACGCCAGAGCGTCCGCAAATGTTGGCGCAACCGCCCTATTCTTTTGACTTGTCTGTCATGTACTGGGCACCGACCTTAGCTCTTGGAGGAACCCTTTTTGCTCTTCCATCAGCCATCACTCAAGACTTCAAACAACTCTTTGCGACGATCTTTTCTCTTCCAATTGCTATCTGGACTTCGACACCATCTTTTGCAGATATGGCCATGTTGTCTGAAGATTTCAATGCTGAAAAGATGCCAGGGATCACCCATTTCTACTTTGATGGGGAAGAATTGACCGTTAAAACTGCACAAAAATTGCGCGAGCGTTTCCCAAATGCGCGCATCATCAATGCCTACGGCCCAACGGAAGCAACTGTAGCTCTTTCGGCTGTAGCCGTAACAGATGAGATGTTAGCTACTTTGAAACGTCTGCCAATTGGTTACACCAAAGAAGATTCTCCAACCTTCATCATTGATGAGGCAGGTAACAAATTGCCGAATGGTGAGCAAGGTGAGATCATCGTATCTGGCCCAGCTGTTTCAAAAGGTTATATGAATAATCCAGAGAAAACAGCAGAAGCCTTCTTCGAATTTGAAGGTCTTCCAGCCTATCATACGGGAGATGTCGGAACCATGACGGATGAAGGCCTTCTTCTCTATGGTGGTCGGATGGACTTCCAAATCAAATTTAACGGTTATCGGATCGAGCTAGAGGATGTCTCTCAAAACTTGAACAAATCGAAGTATATTGATTCAGCAGTCGCAGTACCGCGTTATAATAAGGATCACAAGGTCCAAAATCTCTTGGCCTATGTCATCTTAAAAGAGGGCGTCAAAGAACAATTTGAGCGCGAAATTGATATCACGAAAGCCATTAAAGAAGATTTAGAAAATATTATGATGTCTTATATGATGCCTTCAAAATTCCTTTACCGTGACAGCTTGCCATTAACACCAAACGGGAAAATCGACATCAAAGGGTTGATTAGCGAGGTTAACAACCGATGATCGAGTTTTTGAAACAGCTCCCTCATTTAGAACACTATGGAACACCGATCTATTTTATCTACCTCATTCTAGCTTTTTTGCCGATCTTTGTGGCTCTCTTTTTCAAAAAGAGATTTCCGGTATATGAAGGACTGGTGAGTCTGATCTTTATCATTTTGATGCTGACAGGTTCGAATCTCAAGCAAATTTATGCCCTGCTCTTTTACGTAGTCTGGCAAATCTTGATTGTGTATTCCTACAAGATCTATCGTCAAAAAGCGGACAATAAGTGGATTTTCTATCTTCATTCCTTCTTGTCTGTCTTGCCCCTGATCTTTGTTAAGGTAGAGCCAGCAATCAAGAATGGGCACCAATCCTTGTTTGGATTTTTAGGGATTTCGTATTTAACCTTCCGAGCTGTCGGAATGATCATCGAAATGCGAGATGGTGTCTTGAAAGAATTCACACTTTGGGAATTCTTACGCTTTATGCTCTTTATGCCGACCTTCTCAAGTGGGCCGATTGATCGTTTCAAGCGTTTTAATGAGGATTATAAAGCCATTCCTGAGCGTGAAGAATTATTGGATATGTTGGAGCAAGCTGTTAAGTATATCATGTATGGCTTCCTTTATAAATTTATCCTAGCTCATATTTTTGGCCACTTATTGTTAGGTCATGTGCAGACCTATGCCTTGTCTCAAGGTGGATTCTTCAATATCGGAACGCTGGGAGTCATGTATGTTTATGGCTTTGACCTCTTCTTTGACTTTGCGGGCTATTCGATGTTTGCTTTAGCAGCTTCCAATCTGATGGGAATTAAAAGTCCAATCAACTTTGATCGTCCCTTTAAATCACGTGACTTAAAGGAATTCTGGAATCGTTGGCATATGAGTTTATCTTTCTGGTTCCGTGATTTTGTCTTTATGCGTCTCGTGATGGTATTGATGCGCAATAAAGTATTCAAGAGCCGGATTACCACCTCAAATGTTGCCTACATTATCAATATGTTGGTCATGGGCTTCTGGCACGGGGTGACTTGGTACTACATCGCTTATGGGCTCTTCCATGGGCTTGGACTGGTCATCAATGATGCTTGGATTCGTAAGAAAAAGACCATCAATAAAGAAAGAAAAGCAAAAGGATTGGATCCTATACCGGACAATCGTTGGACCAAAGCTTTAGGGATCTTTATCACCTTTAACACAGTGATGCTGTCCTTCCTGATTTTCTCAGGATTCTTGGATCAACAATGGTTTCCAAAATTGAAATAAAAGGAGAATAGAAAAATGGATGTAAAATCTCAAGTAATTGAAATTATTGACGAATTGTTTATGGAAGATGTCTCAGACATGATGGATGAGGATCTCTTTGATGCGGGTGTCCTTGATAGTATGGGGACAGTCGAATTGATTGTGGAACTGGAAAATCGCTTTGGCATCCGTGTTCCTGTATCTGAATTTGGACGCGATGATTGGAATACTGCTAACAAGATCGTAGAAGGTGTAACGGAGCTTCAGAATGCTTAAGCGTTTGTGGCTGATTTTAGGGCCCGTATTTTGCGCGCTCCTCATGGTAACAGCTTTATTATTCTTTTATCCAATCAATCATAAGCACAACTATACCGAAGAGAAAAAAGCTGCGGTAAGTCTGAATGCAGAAGGATTCAAGAGTCGTACAAAGAAACAAGAAGCACTCTCTGATCCACAGCATCGCTTTGTCCCTTATTTCGGCTCCAGTGAGTGGTTGCGCTTTGATGTGGTGCATCCAGCGGTTTTGGCTGAAAAATATGACCGCAATTACAGACCCTACTTTTTAGGAGAACGTGGTGCGGCTTCTTTGAACCAGTATTTTGGAATGCAACAGATTTTGCCAGAACTCAAGGACAATACAGCTGTTTATGTAGTTTCTCCGCAATGGTTCACCAAGAAGGGCTATGATTCCTCTGCCTTTCAACAATTTTTTAATAGCGATCAGTTGAATAGCTTTATTGCCAATCACCAACAGGATGCTGCATCCCAGTATGCTGCAAAGCGTCTGTTACAACAGTATCCAAATGTCGCCTTTCAAAGTGTTGTAACGAAAATTTCTCAAGGAAAGAAAATTTCCAGATTTGATCAGTCTTTGAACCAGCTTGTTTCCCACCTTGTCCAACGCGAAGATGCTTTATTTAGTAATCTTGCAACGCGTACAAACGGGAATTACGATAAGAAGGTCAAAAAACGTCTACAAGATTTACCAGATCAATTCTCATATGAGAAATTGGAAGAAATTGCAACGGCTGAAGCAAAAGTCAAAACCAATAACAACGACCTTGGGATCAGTAATCATTTTTACAATACTCGTTTAAAAATGAAGTTGAAGAAACTTAAAGGTTTCCAAAAAAACGAATCCTATGTTCAATCTCCTGAGTACAATGACTTGCAATTGGTTCTAGACCAGTTTGCTAAATCTCGGACCAATGTCATCTTTGTCATTCCTCCAGTTAATGCCAAATGGATGAAATACACAGGCTTGAGCCAAGAAAAATATGAACAGGCTGTTCAAAAGATTCGTTACCAATTGGAAAGTCAAGGATTCACCAATATTGCAGACTTTTCTAAAGATGGTGATCAGCCCTACTTTATGGAAGATACGATTCATATGGGATGGAATGGTTGGCTAGCCTTTGATAAAGCGGTCAATCCCTTTGTCACAAAGGCTGAAAAAGCACCAACTTACCATCTAAATGATCGCTTCTTCAGTAAAGACTGGGCTCAATATAAAGGGACACCAGACGAATTTAAATAATGCTTGATCAAAGGGGGCAGGATCAAATCCTGGCTCCTTGATTTGTGAGGAAAGTGACGAGAAAGTCACAAACAAGCAAGAGAGTTATCCACAGGCTGTGGGAAACTTCCTTGTAAATGGATGAAAACAAGTCCTGGTGCTGATGACACTTCCTCTTTTGAGGGAGCAAAAGGTGAAAGTTATCCACATTTTTGTGGATAAGTGATAAAAAACAGTGGATAAGTCAGCTGGTTTGTGAAAAGGAGAATAGTGTGAAAAAAATTTGGTTTTACGCAATCGTTCAGGGAATTGTGATCTTTTTTATTGTGGGTGGCATGACCTATGTACTTAGGGGAGATTTCTTTTTCCGCTACCTATCCCCTATTTTTGGACTAGCAGCAGCTGTCTTACGATTTGGGACGGCGACTTTAATGAAGGTGCTAGCACCCACTCTCTACGATGATCCCAAAAAGAAAGAAGAGAGCCACGATAACTAAAGAAGTTGGTGACTGAAAAAGTTGAGCTAAAGGCCACTTTCTGCTGGTCTTTATGGTAAAATAGAAGGAAGAATATTAGTTTGGAGATTAATTAGAAATGAAACGTTCAATGTATGCTGGACGTGTTCGTGAAGAACACATTGGAACTCGTATTACCTTGAAAGGATGGGTTAGCCGTCGTCGTGACTTGGGTGGTTTGATCTTTATCGATCTACGCGACCGCGAAGGAATCATGCAATTGGTGATCAATCCAGAAACAGTTAGTGCAGAAGTAATGGCTACAGCTGAAAGCATCCGTAGTGAATATGTTGTAGAAGTGACAGGTCTTGTAGAAGCTCGTGAACAAGCTAATCCAAACTTGCCTACAGGAGCAGTAGAACTCAAAGTGGAAGCTATTACGGTTCTCAATACTGCAAAAACTACACCATTTGAAATCAAGGACGGAATTGAAGCCAATGATGATACCCGTCTTCGTTACCGCTACTTAGACCTTCGTCGTCCTGAGATGTTGGAAAACCTCAAACTCCGTGCAAAAGTAACCCATTCAATCCGCAATTACTTAGATGAATTAGAATTTATTGATGTGGAAACACCGTTTCTTTCTAAGTCAACTCCAGAAGGAGCACGTGACTACCTGGTTCCTTCCCGTGTCAATAAGGGTCATTTCTATGCCCTTCCTCAAAGTCCTCAAATTACAAAACAATTGTTGATGAATGCTGGATTTGATCGCTATTATCAAATCGTGAAGTGTTTCCGTGATGAGGATTTACGGGGAGACCGTCAACCTGAGTTTACACAAGTCGACTTGGAAACTTCTTTCTTGAGTGATCAAGAAATCCAGGATATCACAGAAGGCTTGATTGCACGTGTCATGAAAGAAACCAAGGGAATTGAAGTAACACTCCCATTCCCACGGATGAATTATGATGACGCTATGGCCTTGTATGGTTCAGATAAACCAGATACACGTTTTGAAATGTTGCTCCAAGACTTGACAGAGCTTGTCAAGGGTGTAGACTTCAAAGTCTTCTCAGAAGCTCCAGCAGTTAAGGCGATTGTTGTCAAAGGTGCAGCGGATCATTACTCTCGTAAAGACATCGATAAATTGACAGAAGTTGCGAAGCAATACGGTGCAAAAGGTCTTGCTTGGGTGAAATATGCTGAGGGTACTTTGAACGGTCCTGTTGCGAAGTTCTTGACAGACTTGACAAGTGACTTGACAGTTGCTTTACAGTTAGAAGACAAAGATCTAGTTCTCTTTGTAGCAGATACTCTTGAAGTAGCCAATGCAACGCTTGGTGCTTTGCGTGTTCGTCTTGCGAAAGAGCTTGACTTGATTGACAACAATCAATACAACTTCCTTTGGGTAGTGGATTGGCCAATGTTTGAATGGTCTGAAGAAGAAGGCCGTTATATGTCTGCTCACCATCCATTTACACTCCCACAAGCTGAAACAGAGCATGAATTGGAAGGTGATCTTTCAAAAGTTCGAGCAATTGCCTATGATATCGTCTTAAATGGCTATGAATTAGGTGGAGGAAGCCTACGGATTAATCATAAAGATTTACAAGAACGGATGTTTAAAGCACTTGGCTTTACAAAAGAAGCTGCTAATGAACAATTTGGTTTCTTGTTGGAAGCAATGGATTACGGTTTCCCACCACATGGAGGATTGGCGATTGGTTTGGACCGCTTCGTGATGCTTCTTGCAGGTGAAGATAATATTCGGGAAGTCATTGCCTTTCCGAAGAATAACAAGGCGACAGATCCAATGACACAAGCTCCTTCTGTCGTTTCTGAAAAGCAATTGGATGAGTTAAATCTTCAAGTAGAACTAGCAGAGCAAGAATAGGACAAGAGAGAAAAGGGAAAGTCTAGGAATCAGTTGCTCTAAGATCTTCCTTTTCTTCTAATCGATGGATTGAAAATGAAAAAAACTCGCTTTCATAAGCTATTTCGCTATCATGTGCGGCGACTAGCTTATAACATTAAATTATTGCGCGTGCTGAAGAGCATCTCCCGTGAGAAATACGATGAAAAAGTGTCAGCTTCCTTGCTGTATGGTTTTCTATCAGCGATTGCCGTCAACTTCTTCTTTCAACCAGGACATGTATACTCCAGCGGTGCAACAGGGCTAGCTCAGATTTTATCTGTTCTGAGCCAACGCTTTATTGGCTTTACGATTCCCGTTTCCTTGACCTTTTATGCCATCAATATCCCTTTGATGATTGTGGCTTGGTATCAAATTGGCCATAAATTTACCATCTTTACCTTTATTACGGTTTCGATGAGTTCCCTCTTTATTCAGTTCGTGCCAGTGATTACGTTGACCAACGATCCGATCATGAATGCCCTATTTGGTGGGGTTGTCATGGGAACAGGGATTGGTTTTGCTCTTCGGAACAACATTTCCAGTGGAGGAACGGATATTGTTAGTTTGACGATTCGAAAACGGACAGGAAAGAATGTCGGCAGTATCTCCTTTTTGGTCAATGGGACCATCATGTTGATTGCTGGTCTGACCTTTGGTTGGAAGTATGCTCTTTACTCTATGATTACCATCTTCGTATCGAGTCGAGTAACGGATGCTGTCTTTACCAAGCAAAAACGGATGCAGGCAATGATCGTAACGAGCCAGCCGGATGCCATTATTGAAAAGATTCATAAAAAATTGCATCGTGGAGCAACCATTATCCACAATGCAGAAGGAACCTATAACCATCAGGAAAAAGCAGTTCTACTGACAGTTATTACGCGTGCAGAGTTTAATGAATTCAAATATATTATGAAAAAAGCTGATCCTCAGGCTTTTATCACCATTTCAGAAAACGTTCATATCATTGGACGCTTTGTGGAAACAGAAGAATAAAATAAGGTCCCACATCGTGGTGACCTTATTTTGTTTATTCAGCTTCTCGGAGAAGGAGCCAACTATGGGCAGGAATAGAAAGTTCCTTTCCTTTAGGAATAGGCGTTTGGAGATTGGCATAAGGATAGGCAAACAGCAGTTGACTATCGCTAGGATGTTGATAGGTCGTGTCCTGATCACCGATATTAACGAGAATCGTTATTTTTTCACGATTTTTTTCAATCGTGTAGATCAAATGATGATCAGACAACCATTTGACATCACAGTAATCTCGAATCTCTTGTCCTTTTTTCAAACGAAGGAGAGGTTGCGATTTCCGGTAAGCAATCAATTCTTTAAGAAAAGCAAGTTCTTCTTGGCATTTTGAAAGGGATGTCCAGTCCAATTGGTTGAGACTATCTGGCAAGTTATAGGTGTTGTCTTCGAGCCCTTTTGTGCGGTAACGTTCTTGACCCGCATGGATAAAAGGTACACCTTGGGATAATAATACCAAATGAAGAGCGAGGCGTGAGAGAGTTTTTCTCTCCTCTAGACGAATCTCTTCTTTTTCAAGTTGGAAATAATCAAAAACAGTTGCATTGTCGTGGCATTCGACGTACTGAATGGCTTGTTGAGGTTGGATGAAATGAGCAGGTCCTACTTTCCCGACATTTGCTGTTAGGATATTAGAAAAATCATTGGCTGGATGTTGACTATCACAACGGTGACCGGCTAAGAGTGTTCTCTTGACCGTATCCCGGAAATTATCACTGAAAAAGCCAAAATCTGGTAATCGTTTTGAGTTGTACTGGTGAGCGAGCTGGTCTTCAGAGAGGCCTGTATCCATCTTCCACCCTTCCCCATAGAGATAGACGTTAGGATAGATTTCACGGAGCTCCTCTGCAATCTCTGTCATGGTTTGAATGTCTAAGATTCCCATCAAGTCAAAGCGAAAACCATCAAAACCGTAGAGGGAAACCCATTGCTTGAGGGATTGCTTGATATAGTGTCTTATCATGGAACGTTCACTTGCGACATCATTCCCACAGAAGGTTCCATTGGTCCGCTCTCCCTCTGCATTATAGCGGTAGAAATAACCTGGTACGATTTGTTCAAATGCATACTCATCGGCTTGGTAGACGTGATTGTAGACTACATCCATGATGACACTCAGATTGGCCTGATGATAGGTGTCAATAGTGTCTTGGAGCTCTAGGATTCGTGCATAAGGATCGTTAGGGTCACTCGCATAGCTGCCTTCTGGAACATTGTATTGAACAGGATCATAGCCCCAGTTGTAGGCCTTCCATTGATCCTCTTCATCGACACTACCGAAATCGTAAACTGGAAGTAACTGTACATGGGTAATGCCCAGTTTTTGAAGGTAATCAAATCCAAGGATTTGACCATTGAGTTGAGGCGATTCTGTCAACCCTTTAAACTTACCAGGGTGTTTAAAGCCGGCCTCTTTTTGGACAGAGAAGTCCCGAACGCTCATCTCATAGATGAGCGCTTCTGTCGGGTCGAGTTGACGAGCAGCACGTGTGATAGGACGTGTGATCTTCTTGCGGTCGACGACGAGGCTATCTCCAGAGTTTGCTAAAGAGGATAGAGCATAGGGATCGTGGATCCGACGTTCTAGGCCATTGACACGGAACTCATAGTGGTAGGCAGCTCCTTCCCAATCCCCTTTGAGTACGAGTTCCCAGACCCCATTTTCTGTACGATGCATTGGATAGACCTGATCTTCGATATGGAGGGTCACATCTTGCGAAATGGGTGCCCAGAATTTAAATTGCGTCTGACGTAGTGTGTAGAAACTTCCTAGATCCTCTCCAGTATAGGTGAAGGTTTGATCAAAAATGGGTTTGCGAACAATTTGACGATAGTGGAGAATAGAAGAATTTCCAGCAGCATCGTAGATGGTGTACTCTTCTCCGAGTTCAAGCGGAATAGGGCTTAAGAAATAGTCTCCTGTGTCAGTCGCTGCACTTGACGTTTTGACAGGGATTAAGGCAAGATGACCTTGGTTCGTTTCCAAATAAAAAGGAAGGATATGCTCCTCTCCTTTTTGGATAAGAATCAGGTCTTGGTCATCTAAATAAGCAGTAAATGTAGACATAAAGACTCCTAAAGTTTCGTAATGGTATGGTCAATCAATTGACGGTAGCAAACGGTTTTTCCTTCTTTGTGATCCTTGATAATTTGTAGAATCGTTCGAACAGATTCGCGTCCGAGTTCAACCGCATTAATGTCAATATAGGCTTCAATATCGAGTCGTGGCTTGATCGAATCAAAGGAAATAATCGGGATTGTCAGCTGGTGTTCTAATAGGTATTGGCGCACCCCTTCAGCAACGAGAATATCGGTCGTCATAATCGCATCTAGTTCTGTTAATGGTAGACTCTCCATCATTTGATAAGAATTATCTTCTAACATAAACCCAAATGAAAAATGAACGAGTTTTTCATCGAGAGGAATCCCTGCTTTTTGGAGGGCTTCTTTATAACCTTGGTAGCGGTCTTGAGACACAAACAGCTCTTTGTTTCCCCCGATAAAAGCAATTTTTCGGTAGTTTTGTTGAATAAAATAATCTGTTGCATCAAATGCGGCCTTGATATTGTCATTATCGACTAGCGAAACAAAAGGAGAGACCGCCTTTCCAAGGATGAGGAAGGGAAACTTGTCCTTCAGTGCAAATTCAACGAGGGGATCATTCGGGTTGGAATAAAGGAAAATCAAACCATCTACACGATTTCCGTAGATGAGTTGTTTGAGATTATCGAGCCGCCGTTCTTCATTTTGCCCCGTACAGATTTGGATGGCATAATCATTGTCTGACGCGATCTGGGTAATCCCTCTTAAAACAGTT
Source organism: Streptococcus sp. 210928-DFI.4.42 (assembly GCF_020554365.1). Classification (NCBI taxonomy): domain Bacteria; kingdom Bacillati; phylum Bacillota; class Bacilli; order Lactobacillales; family Streptococcaceae; genus Streptococcus; species Streptococcus sp. 210928-DFI.4.42. The sequence goes on along the minus strand of NZ_JAJCHF010000006.1, from coordinate 13,852 downwards.
GGGAAGAAAGGATTCTGGTAGAAGACGTCACTGTCGATTGGTAGGACCAAAGCAATGACTTGACTAGATTGGCTGACAAGGCTGCGAGCATTAAGATTGGGATGGTAGTCCAATTCGACCATGGCCTCACGGACACGTTTTTTTGTTTCATCACTAATCGTGGATTTGTTTTGGATGACGCGCGTGACAGTTGAAGGCGCGACGCCAGCGAGTTTCGCCACATCTTTGATGGTAACACGCATGAGAAAACCTCCTAGCGGTGATAGTCTGGATCACGGAAGTGGGTCTTATAAAATACCATAGCAAGATAGAGTACAAATAAGACATTTTGGATCATGATCGTCGTAGTAAATACTTGATGGAATAGTAAACTGATGAGGACACTTAGTAAAATAGGGAGTCCCAAGCAATTCAGAATACAATTGAAACATTCCTTGAAAGTTTGTAGTGAAAAGAGTCGAGATTTTCGTGTCAAGTAGAGGAAGAAAGATGCCCCTAGGATGAGAATCAAATAATTGACTGTCGATAAGAAGCCAGAGAAAATCACGAGAAAGAGACTGACAGGGAGTCGATTTTCACGGAACCAATCGCTAGAGATAGCTTGAGTGAAGCTTTTTTTATCCCGGAGGCTCTCCTGATTGATAGCCTGGTATGAGACGGTAGCGAGTTCTTTATTTTCTTTTGAGATAATCAATTGTTTGCGATCAAAATGGAGTGTTAACTCCTTGCCTTCACTAGCCTTTGCCTCTTGGCCTAAGATAACCTGTCCTTTTGAAGTCTTGTGTACAGGGTTAGTCCCTGTATAGGTGAGCTCTTGGTCTTTGATCACGACGTGTTCTTGGATATCTTTCATAACGTCTGTTGATAAAGGATCAAACACATCGCTGACAAAGGTTGTCAAAGGATAGGTTTTGAGTTGAGCATTTTGCAGAGCCACAGGTAATAGTGTGATAGAGATTAGAAAGAAAGAAGTAAAAATCATTTGGAACCAGCTCAGTTTTTTGCGGTTTGCAAAAGAAGAGCGGAAATTGAAGATACTTGCGAAATAATTAAAAGGATAGGGCATAAGATGACCTTTCTAAATATAAGAGTATCAGAAATGCAAAGAGAAATCTCTTTGCATTGATTTTATTCTTAACGAAGGGTAGTAAAGCATCCACCATACTACCCTCAACTTAAAAATAAAATGTGCTTGAAATAAGATTCTATTTTATCCTTTATCTCCACCAGCTGTCAAGCCTGAAACAAAGTTCTTTTGTAGGAAGAAGAATAAGATACAGATTGGAACCGCGATCAAAATAGCACCGGCTGCAAAGAAGGCGATTTTTTGATTTTTTTGGTCACTGATAAAGGTTTGAAGACCAACGGCTACCGTATAGTTCACTTCGTCACGAAGCAAGAATTTAGACAAGATATAGTCTCCGAAAGGCCCCATGAAAGCCCAAAGTGCTTGAACGGCAATCATTGGACGAACAAGAGGAAGGACGATTTGCCAGAAGCGACGGAAGTGTCCAGCTCCATCCAATTTCGCAGATTCATCGAGGGAAATTGGAACAGTATCAAAGTATCCCTTCATCAACCAGGCATTCATTGGAATACCACCACCAACATAAAGGAAGATCAAGAACCAAGGTTGGTTCAAGGCATTCAGCATCAAAGCCATAACGAAGAAGGCTGTGAGGGCTGCCATGGTTGGGACCATTTGAATAATCAAGAAGAAGACCAAACTTTGTTTACGCGCCAAGAAATTGTAACGGCTGTATGCGTAACCTGCGAAGGTAACGATACTTGTTTGTACAATCATGGTGATAATGGCGATAACCAAGGTGTTCATATACCAAGTGCCATAATGGGTTTCAGAGAAAAGTTTTGAGAAGTTATCAAAACTAAGATTGCCACTAAAATCAAGTGTAAAGGCACTGACATTCCCTGATTTGAAGGCTGATAGAACCGTAATCAACAATGGATAAATGATAACGATTGAAAGAACCACCATGTACAGGTAAGTCAAGAAATGATTGAGGCGGCGTTTAAATTGAACTGAATTTTTCATTTTATACATCCTCCATATCAAATGCATGTAGTTTCTTGAAGGCAACCATAGAGATTGAGATCACAATCACAGAGATAATCAAGGTTACCGCTGCAGCCATTGAATATTGAGGAGAAGAATTGGTTGTCAACTTGTAGATCCATGAGATCAAGATATCTGTAGATCCGGCGTTTCCTCCGACAGAACCAGGTCCCCCATCGTTAAACAAGTAAATGATGGAGAAGTTATTAAAGTTGAAGGTATATTGACTGATCAAAGTTGGAGCTGCAACAGCCATAATCATTGGGAAAGTGATGCTGCGGAATTTTTGCCAACCGTTGGCACCATCAATATAAGCAGCTTCGTAAAGATCGTTTGGAATAGATTGAAGAATCCCTAAAGTCAAGACGTAGATGTAAGGGAAGCCGAGCCAACCTTGCATCATAATCAAAGCAATTTTTGTCCAGGTAGGATCTGTTTTCCAAGGAATCAAAACGCCATCTAAGAATGGGAAGATCTTCGCAAACAATGGGATAACTTGTGCATTGATGGCACCGACACTATCGTTAAACATATTTGAGAAAGTTAAGATAGTGATGAAGGCTGGAACAGCCCATGGGAGCAAGAAGATAACCCCAAAGATTCGTTTTCCTTTTACGAATGGTTGGTTTGCAACAATAGCGGTCAAGATACCGAGTACGATTTGAAGAGTAGAAGCTGCGAGCGCCCAAATCAAGGTCCAGCCAAGAACAGATGTAAAGGCTGAGCGGAAGGTACTCAAGGTCCACATATTAGTGAAGTTTTGGAACCCGATCCAATCAAGCAAGGTTGTTGGAGCGGTATGTTTGAAGTCGTAGTTGGTAAAGGCGATCATCAAAGTTACTAAAACTGGGAAGATAATCGCAAATGTCATAGCAATGTATGAAGGAATGATCAATAAATATGGGAAGCCATTTTCATAGATGGCTTGAACCATTTCTTTTCCAGTTTTTGGAACAGCGATGCCATTGTTGATACGTTTTGCAACGGTTCCAGCATCCTTAATATTTAAGGCATAAAATAGGAAGTAAACAATGGTAATGATCAAGTGGAAGGCGCCACGAATCAAGATAAAGAGAGAATTATCTTGTCCACGGACGGTTCCAAGTGTAACCAATTTCGATAATTCTCCAACTCCGATTCCTAGGAAATAGGCGAGAAAGAGAGCAGTCACTGCAAGAAAAATATAGCCTTTAGCTTTTTGTTTGTTATAAATTTGCCCAAGACCCGGGATCAAAGAGAGCCACATAGCCTTTTTTGGGTTTTGTTCTGTAGTCATTCAAATCTCCTTATAATGTCCTTGCCAGAGAGCAAGAAGACAAGTTTGACAGTGATCTAGTGGAAGGTTGATAATGGAACATAAGAGGTTGGGACCTTGTCGCCAACCTCTTACTCAAACCTAAAAAACTGTCTTATTTGCTACCGAATTTTTGTTCGATGGTTTCTTTAATCAATTTCACTGCATCGTCAGCAGCAGCTTTTGCAGATTTTTTACCACTTACAGCATCGAAAAGCATAGTAGCAGCTGGATCCCAAACAGCACTCATTTCAGAGATGTTTGGCATTGGTTGAGCGTTCTTGAACTGTTCAACAACGGCAGTTGTCAATTCATCGTTTTTACCAACCGCATATTTACGAGCTTCGGTGTTGGCAGGAACTTCATTTGTCTTGTCAAACAAAGCTTTTTGTTGGTCAGTGCTTGTCAAGAAGTCAATGAATTTTTGAGCGCCATCAAGGTTTTTCGCACCTGTAGGGATAACCCAAGCTTTACCACCACCAAAGGCAGAATATTGTTTTCCGTTTGGAAGAGTTGGAATAGTTGCGACACCATAGTTTACTTTAGCTTCTTTCAATGAAGCAGCTTTCCAAGGACCATCGATGATAGCAGCTGTTTTACCTTCTTGGAATTGTGTTTGGATGAAGTTAGCAGCACCTTTAGTATCTTGCAAACCTTTTGGCCATTTAGCATACCAAGTTTTCGCATATTCGATACCGTCGATAGAACCTTGGTTGTTCAATCCAATATCTTTAGGATCTGTACCATCTTTACCAAATACATAACCACCATTACCTGAAAGCAAACCGTAAGCATAGTAGAAGTTTGTCCAGTCAGCTAAGAAGGCAGTTGTTTTACCAGGTTCGCTAGCAAAGTCGTATTTGCTATCTTTTGCAAGATTGTCAAGGTCACCAAATGTTTTTGGAGCTTCGCTTACAAGATCTTTATTATAGTAGAGAACCAACGTTTCGATGACAGCAGGTGCACCGTAAACCTTACCACCGTTTGTGACAAGAGCTTCAGTTGTTTTGTCTGTGTGGCTATCTTTGTTCAATGTCACTTCAGCCAATTGACCATCGTTACCAAGACCACCTACACGGTCGTATGGTGCCATCATAACGTCTGGAGCTTTTTTAGATTGGTTATCGAGAGAAAGGTTATCCAATCCACCAAGGGCATCACCAGTTTTGATTTTAACTTTTACGCCATTTTCTTTTTCAAAAGCTTTTGCAGCTTCTTCAACATAAGATTTGTAGCCTTTGTCTACATAGACGTTGATTTCTTTACTTGCCTCAGAAGAACCTGAAGAGCTATTGCTACAAGCAGCAAGTAAGAAGCCGGCAAAACCAACTGTACCAAGTACAGCAGCACTACGTAAAATTGTACGTTTCATGATTTATTCCTCCTAAAGAATAAAAAAAGATAATAATTAGAAACCGTTTTAGACAAACGTTTTCCTAAAACGACTTAAGTATATCACAAGGCGAAAACGTTTGCAAGTGATTTTGAGAAAATTTTTAAAAAATATTTTAATTCTAAACTTTCTTCTATAAAAACCGCTAATTCATTGACATTGCTAATAATAAATACTAAACTAGTGATAAGGGGCTTTTTTAAAAAAGATATAAAGTTTTTTAAGAAACCCCTTGCAGAAAATATGGAAAAAGTTTATAATGACATGGTACGCAAACGTTTTCGCAAAAATTGCGTAAACTGAGTTGCGCCTGTTCGATTTTAACAAAGAGTAGAGCCGCTTGAGAGCTGGATACGACTCTGCAACGATACCCATACCGTGCACCGAATCGCAGGCTTCAAAGAAATAAAAAAAGGTGGTAACCCATGAAAAAACGTCAAAGTGGTGTTTTGATGCACATTTCTTCCCTTCCTGGACAATACGGAATCGGATCATTCGGACAATCAGCATATGATTTTGTTGATTTCCTCGTTCGGACCAAGCAACGTTACTGGCAAATCTTGCCGCTTGGTTCAACCAGTTATGGAGATTCTCCATACCAATCTTTCTCAGCTTTTGCTGGGAACACTCATTTTATTGATTTCGATCTTTTGATCGAACAAGGTTTGTTGACAGAAGCAGACCTTAAAGGAGTGGACTTTGGTCAAGATCCTACTCAAGTGGATTATGCAAAGGTTTTCGAGCAACGTCGTCCCTTGCTTGAAAAAGCAGTTGCGAATTTCTTAAAATCAAGTGATCAAAAAGAATTCCAAGAATTTTGTGAAGCCAATGCTTCTTGGTTGGAGCTCTTCGCAGAATACATGGCTATTAAAGAACACTTTGATTTGAAAGCTTGGACAGAATGGCCAGATGCAGCTATTCGTGCGCGTGAGCCAAAAGCTTTGGCTAACTACCGTGAAGAATTGGCTGATAAATTGACTTACCATCGTGTGACTCAATTCTTCTTCTTCCAACAATGGTTGGCCTTGAAAGCTTATGCTAACGACCACCACATTGAAATTGTGGGAGATATGCCAATCTATGTAGCAGAAGATTCAAGCGACATGTGGGCTAATCCTCATCTCTTCAAAACAGATGAAAACGGAAAAGCAACTTGCATTGCAGGATGCCCGCCAGATGAGTTCTCAGCAACTGGTCAACTTTGGGGGAACCCAATCTATGACTGGGAAGCAATGGACAAAGATGGCTACCAATGGTGGATTGAACGCTTGCGTGAAAGCTTCAAGATCTATGACATCGTTCGGATCGACCACTTCCGTGGTTTCGAATCATACTGGGAAATCCCTGCTGGTTCTGAAACTGCAGCACCAGGTAAATGGGTCAAAGGTCCTGGCTACAAACTCTTTGCAGCCGTGAAGAAAGAGCTCGGTGATTTGAACATCATCGCTGAGGACCTTGGCTTCATGACAGACGGAGTCATCGAACTTCGTGAACGCACTGGCTTCCCAGGAATGAAGATTCTTCAATTCGCCTTCAATCCTGACGATGAAAGTATCGATAGCCCTCACTTGGCACCAAACAACTCTGTGATGTACACTGGAACACATGATAACAACACAGTTCTTGGATGGTACCGAAATGAAATCGACGATCCAACTCGTGAGTATCTTGCTCGTTATACCAACCGGAAAGAGTACGAATCTGTACCGCATGCTATGCTTCGCACCGTCTTTGCTTCCGTCAGCTTCATGGCGATTGCTACGATGCAAGACTTGCTTGAGTTAGATGGCTCAGCTCGGATGAACTTCCCATCTACTCTCGGTGGTAACTGGTCATGGCGAATGACAGCGGATCAATTGACTCCAGCTGTCGAGCAAGAATTGCTTGATTTCACTACGATCTATCGTCGTGAAAACAAAGACTTGAAAAAAGAAGTTACGAAAGCAGAAAAATAATCTTTCCCCCTATTAAAAAATTGTTGAAACAAAGGAGACTCCCAACATGGAATCATTACAAAAATATGTGATTGATCATCATCAAAAAACAATTGCTGAATGTTCAAATGAAGAATTGTACCTTGCTTTGCTTAATTACACCAAGCAAGCAAGCGCTCAAAAGAAATTAAATACTGGTAAGAAAAAAGTTTACTATATCTCAGCTGAGTTCTTGATCGGTAAACTCTTGTCTAATAACTTGATCAACTTGGGTCTTTACGACGATGTCAAAAAAGAATTGTCAGATGCTGGTAAAGACTTGATCGAAGTCGAAGAAGTGGAATTGGAACCATCACTTGGTAACGGTGGTTTGGGACGTTTGGCAGCCTGCTTTATCGACTCTATCTCAAGCCTTGGTTTGACAGGGGATGGGGTTGGTTTGAACTACCACTTTGGTTTGTTCCAACAAGTCCTTAAAAACAACCAACAAGAAACCATTCCAAACGCATGGTTGACTGACCAAAGCTGGCTCGTTCGTTCAAGCCGTAGCTACCAAGTGCCATTTGCACACTTCACATTGACTTCTACCCTTTATGATATCGATGTCCCTGGTTACAAGATTGATACCAAGAACCGTTTGCGTTTGTTCGACTTGGATTCAGTTGATTCATCTATTATTGAAGATGGTATTAACTTTGACAAGACAGATATCGCTCGCAACTTGACCCTCTTCTTGTACCCAGATGATAGTAACCGTCAAGGGGAATTGCTCCGTATCTTCCAACAATACTTCATGGTATCAAATGGTGCACAATTGATCATCGACGAAGCCATCGAAAAAGGAAGCAACTTGCATGACCTTGCTGACTATGCTGTTGTCCAAATCAACGATACTCACCCATCAATGGTCATCCCTGAATTGATCCGTCTTTTGACAGAACGTGGTATTGGAATGGATGAAGCCATCTCTATCGTTCGTAGCATGACGGCCTACACTAACCACACAATCCTTGCGGAAGCCCTTGAAAAATGGCCACTTGAATTCTTACAAGAAGTGGTTCCTCACTTGGTTCCAATCATTGAAGAATTGGACCGCCGTGTTCGCGCTGAATACAAAGATCCAGCTGTTCAAATCATCGATGAGAATGATCGCGTACACATGGCGCACATGGATATCCACTATGGATTTAGCGTAAACGGGGTAGCGGCACTTCACACAGAAATCTTGAAGAATTCTGAGTTGAAAGCCTTCTACGACATTTACCCTGAAAAATTCAACAACAAAACAAACGGGATCACATTCCGTCGTTGGCTCATGCATGCCAACCCAACCTTGTCACACTACTTGGATGATATCCTCGGACGTGACTGGCACCATGACGCATCTAAATTGGAAGACCTTCTTTCTTATGAAGATAAAGATGCAGTCAAAGCAAAATTGGAAAACATCAAGTCTCACAACAAACGGAAATTGGCTCGTTTCTTGAAAGACCATCAAGGTGTGGAAATCAATCCTAACTCTATCTTTGATACCCAAATCAAACGTCTCCACGAATACAAACGTCAACAAATGAACGCTTTGTATGTGATCCACAAATACTTGGACATCAAAGCTGGAAATATCCCTGCTCGCCCAATCACTGTTCTCTTTGGTGGTAAAGCAGCTCCTGCCTACACCATTGCACAAGATATTATCCACTTGATCCTTTGCTTGTCTGAAGTGATTGCAAACGATCCAGCAGTAGCTCCACACTTGCAAGTCGTTATGGTAGAAAACTACAACGTGACTGCTGCAAGCTACTTGATTCCAGCTAGCGATATTTCTGAGCAAATCTCCCTTGCTTCTAAGGAAGCTTCAGGTACTGGTAACATGAAATTCATGTTGAATGGTGCGTTAACACTTGGTACTATGGATGGAGCAAACGTGGAAATCGCTGAATTGGTTGGACGTGACAACATCTACATCTTCGGTGAAGATTCAGAAACTGTAATCGATCTATATGCCAAATCAGCATACAAATCAGCGGACTTCTATGAACGTGAAGCTATCAAACCATTGGTAGACTTCATTATCAGCGATGCCGTTCTTGCAGTTGGTAACAAGGAACGCTTGACTCGTCTTCACAAGGAATTGATCAACAAAGACTGGTTCATGACTCTTCTTGACTTGGAAGACTACATTGTAACCAAAGAACGCATGTTGGCTGATTACGAAGACCGTGATGCATGGTTGGATCAAGTTATCGTAAACATTGCTAAAGCAGGATTCTTCTCATCTGACCGTACGATCGCTCAGTACAATGAAGATATCTGGCACTTAAACTAATCATTAGTTGTTAGACCAAGGTCCATAAGACCTTGGTCTTTTTCATTACTTCTCATTTGGGAGAAGAAATGGAGCTAGTTTAGGGAATGGACACTCTGCAAAAAGTGTTTTTTTTTGAATTTTGCAACCCCTAAAGGGAAAAAAATACATAATTTTTATTTCAGTCTTCAAATCTAATTTATTGGTATAAAAAAATACTTCCCTTTAAAAAGCCTTTCGGTGAAATTTATAAAAAGAGAAAGTGTCTTAAAAACCCTTGAAAATAAAGGATTTTTTCACAGGCGTTTGCATATATTTTCAACTAAAGATGGGGAAGGCAAGGAAAGTTTGGGGATTCAAGTTGTTATATATTTAAAGTAAAATAAAAAATTAAATTGACAAATATATAAAAATGGTTGATTGTGATACAATGAAGTTAACTGGAAGTAGCATATTTTTGCCTCTACAGTGAGATTTTTTTAAACAAAAAAGGAGAGTTTTGAAAATGAAAAGCTATCGTGAACATGTTTCGAAGCAGGAAAAATTTTCAATTCGTAAGTTATCAGTCGGTGTTGTTTCATTGGCCATCGCTGGATTGGCTACTGTTAATACCTACGGAGCAGAAGTGAAAGCAGATGAAGCAACAGCGCCTGCAACTGAAGCGACTACTACGGATACAGCAACAAGCGATGCAGCTGTTTCAACAAGTTCTAAGTTGACATCTACAACTGTGACAGAAGGAAATAAAACAGTTACGACGACTTATGTAGAATCACCAGAACTTGAAAAAGCAAAAGCTGATGCGGCTACAGAAGGTGTGACCGTTACAGAAGAAGCTGAAAAAGTCCAACCATCTATCGCAGCAGCAGAAGCAGATAATAAAGCTCAAACAGCTGAAATCAACACAGTAGTTGATAACTACAAAAAGGCAAAAGCGGAGTATGAAGCAAAATCTCAAGAAATCACATTGATTGAAAAGAGAAATGCAGAAGCAGAAGCGGCTTACAAGAAACAAGTAGAAGACTACAAAACCCAACAAGCAGCTTATGATAAAGCTTTAGAAGAGTACAATGCTAAAAAGGCAGCCTACGATGCTAAAGTAGCAGAAAAAGCAGCAGCAGATAAGGCCAATGCAGAAGCAAAAGCTAAGTATGAAGCAGAAATGGCTGTTTACAATACAGCGAAAGCGCAATACGATAAAGATTTACAAGAATACCAAACTAAGAAAGCGCAATACGATAAAGATAAAGCAGCTTATGATCAATTGGTAGCGAAGAAGGCAGAAGAAGATGCTGCTAAGGCTCAATACGAAGCTGATCTTGCAAAATACAATGTAGAAAAAGTACAGTACGAAAATGATTATATTGCTTATCAAAAGAAATTAGCTGAATACGAAGTTGCCAAAAAACAATATACGGACGCGAAACAAGCATACGACAAATATATGACAGACAATGCGTATGCTGACCTTAAAAATGTTTCAACTGTTCAAGATTTGACCTTCCAACGTGAAGGTGGTGCAACTCACACCATTGACGGCATCAGCACTTATCTTACTCGTGATGCTCAAGCTCGTTTAAATACAAGCAATGTCCATCAATATGATTCTAATAAATTGGAAGCTTCAGATATTGTAGCAACTAGTCCTTGGGCCAATAATGAAACTGAGTACATTCAAGTGAAAGAAGGCGATAAATTTGTCGTTACTTATGATAACTTGAATCAGTCCAGCATGCGTGAAAATACGGATATGCATCCAATCAAACGTGTGATTTACCGTTATGAGATTTTAAGTCTTCCATCAAATGATGGCAAAGGGATTGCAGCAGTCAACGCAGATCCAACGGTAACCATGACAGTGGGTGCTTCAACAGACCAAGACAAACCTGTTAAGGTTGCTGTCGATGTTGAATTCTATGATGGTGATGGCAATAAATTTGATTTGACTCAACGCAATGCCATTGTCGCTTTGAACTCGCTCAACCACTGGACAGGTGCTTCCTATGTCGATAGTGGGGACAAACCTCGTGCCCTTACAGTAGAAGCCAAAGATAAAAATGGCAACACTGTTCGTGGAACTTGGGATCCATATGCAGATGGTTCATCCATGAGCATTGAAAACAATGAAGTGAAGGTTAAAACAGGAAAAGCAGACTTTGGTACTGCAACTGTTTCCATTTCAGCAGACAACCCTCTCAAAATTGTGACTCAGAAATATGGTTATGTTAAAGATGACACAGGTAAATGGGTTCCTGGTACGACACCTGAGAAGGAAGAAGTAACGGATGCGTTAACTGTAAATGCTTCGGGTTCAGGAAGTGTTCATTCTATTGGTACAGAAGAATTTACCTTTGAAGGTAAGGATGATGTTATCGGATCATACAAAGTAGATGCAACTACAGGTCAAATTACGTTCACGCCTAAGAAGAAATTTGAAAACGTGGAACACCAAGAGTCTGTAAATGTTGGAAATAATAAATTTATTCCAATTCCAAACTCAAGTGTGTCTTATGATGCTGCTACTAAAGAAGTAACTTCCTTTAAAGATAACCAATATATTGAACATGGCTCTGTCTTTAACGGTGAATCTTCAACAACTCTTGAAGGTTGGGATAATCCATCTTCTCCATACCTCTATTATGGTGGAGCAGGCTTGAAGATGTCAGATGGACACTTAGTCTTTACGGCTAATGGTGCCAATGCGGCTGGTCAACCAACGGTTTACTGGTTTGCCATCAACTCAAATGTAGGTCTTCCTAAAGAGCCAGGAGAAGAACCGAAAGAGCCAACAAAACCAACAGAACCAAAGGCTCCAACTCCACCAACGATTACAGTGGAAAATCTACCTGCAGAGCCAACGAAACCAGAAGAACCTAAATCACCAACTCCGCCAACAGCACCTAACTACACTGTGATTACGGTCGATGTGGAGGAACCAAAAGCTCCAACTCCACCAAAAGCTCCAACCCCACCGACTCCTGAAGTCGTTCCAAATACGAATCCGGTGAAACCGGAAGCTGAAGTGAAATGGCATAAGAATAAAGTGGTAACGGAAACAGATATTCCAACCCCACCAACACCAGTTCCTCCAACTCCACCAACTCCATACAACCCACCAACACCAATTGTTCCACCTACACCAATCGTTCCACCAACTCCAGAGGTTCCAATCGAACCAACTCCTGAAGTTCCGGAACAGCCTGTACAACCTGCGCAACCACAAACACCTGCGCTTCCAAATACAGGTACAGAAAGCTCAACTGCAGCTGTTCTTGCAGGTGCGATGGCTGGATTGCTTGGATTGGGTCTTGCACGCAAGAAAAAAGAAGATTAATTCTTAGTTCTTTCGTTCATTCATCTAAATAAAGAAAGTCAGAAGGCAAATCCTTCTGGCTTTTTTGATGGAGTGATGACCAAATAGTTGAGAAATAGAACAGAATAGTTTTTGGATAAGGAGAGGAAATGGCTTTTATAGACCAAATCGTGTCGAAATGAAGCAGAATAGAAATGGATGACACAAGAAGAAGAGAATGAGGTATACTGGTGGTGTTCGAATGAAAGTTTATAGGACTCCGTTATATCTCTAATCATTCCAATTATACAGTTGCGATGTCTTTTTCATCTTTTGCACACATTACTTTTCCAAATGAATTTCATTTGAACGTATCAGTGATCAGGCAAGTGCTTCCACGGTTTTGAGGCGCTTGCCTTTCTATCTGTATCGCGATATAATAGGGTGTAAGAAATGAAAAGGAGTTTGTATGAAAAAGAAACCTATCTATCTTTATATCCTGTTATTTTTCTCTACGGTTGGAACCCTGACTTCAGCTGTTTCAACCTTTGGAGCTTCAAAGAGTTTTGAGTTGACAGATGATTTTGCTAAACAACTTGGTTTAACAACGGCTCAAGACAAGGCTGACTATGTGACATATTATGAGAAATCAGCCCAACTCAATCAGTCTCCACTAACCTTTTTATTTGTGTCCCTGATTCTGATTGCTTTGCTGGCAACTTTCTATTTCCTCTTTATGAAGCAGGATCTGTTAACAGCACATTATACTTATATGGGGCAGATTTTATTAAGTCAAGCCTTCTCTTGCTATAATTATTTTGCAGGGCGTCCACTATTAGCTAGTTTTTCAAACCCGTCCCTTCGCCAACGATATTTGGCATCTTCATCCATTGCTTTGTTACTCTTGACTGCTTTATCCCTTCTCTTCCTTGGAATTGTTTTGTATAAAACCTTGCGTTTGAGAAAAGCTCAAGCTAGGGCATAATAGATAAGTTTGAATGGAGCTCTCTTAGAGGATAAGAGGGCTTCTTGATTGGAGAAAAAAGATGAAAGTATCCTTTGTTTATATTAGTCTGAGTGGAAATACAGAGAGTTTTGTCCGCCGTTTAAGTGACTATTTGCTGGAAGCCCATCCCGGACTTGAAATCGAGAAAGTTCATGTGAAAGACCTAGTCAAAGAGGGCCAGCCCTTCTTTGAAATGACCAATCCTTTTATCACTTTTTTGCCTACCTATTTGGAGGGTGGAAATGGTGTCGACAATGGCGATGTGGAAATTTTGACGACAGATGTTGCGGATTTTATTGCTTACGGAGACAATGCCAGCAAGTGTTTAGGAGTGGTTGGGTCAGGCAATCGGAATTTTAACAATCAATATTGTTTAACCGCTAAGCAATATAGCCAACGCTTTGGTTTCCCTATGTTAGCCGATTTTGAAATGCGGGGGATGTTGGGAGATATTAAAAAAGTAGCTGCCATTGTAGAAGATTTGTATCATCTTTAAAATAAAGAGAGTGGGACAGAAATCGGTAATTCGTTAGAATTCGATTTCGTCGTCCCAC